>JAJDES010000171.1 GCA_029259675.1 Planctomycetota bacterium | reverse complement strand
CGGATATAAGGGGGAGGCGCGGTGCCATTGGTGTGTCTCTTGTTGGGTGTGATTGCAAAACTGGCAAAGAAGCATACCGCCTGCTTTGGCAAGAGGTCGAATGGCGAATGGAGTCTCGGGATGATTCCTTCTGAAGGTTTCTTCAGACGGGGCGCTAGAGAGAAATCAAAGCGCGAGCAATGGCCCGAATCCGGGATTCAGCACAGTTCGTGAGGGTTTGAATCGGGGTGCGCCTCGGGTTGGGAACACGCTGTTTCAGTACTTAGGGGGGCACTTCGCACCATCGGCCCGGTCGAGCCGTGCGCATTCCCAAATTTTCAACTGGAGGCCGGCGTCTCGAGCAGCCGGTCGATTTCTGCGCATGCTTTTGAGCCCCAAAGGCTCCGACGCCATAGGGCAACTCCAGATTTGCGTGCCAGCTCGACGTCGGCGAGTGCGGGCGCTCGCTCGGAGGGCAGGATGCGCCCGTTCGAACCGTAGTCGCACCACATGCCGACGCTGTTGCTGCGCCCTAGCCCTCGAACCGCATAGCGTAGAAATTCGTCCAGGGGTAGGCCGCCGCGGCCGCTGTCGCCACGCAGGGTGAAATCGGCCCAAGCGTCCACATGCGGGCAATGAACCAAAGCGGAGCCGAAGGGTTGGTTCGTCGCATTCAGGTACAGAATGCGCTCGGGTCCCAGGCAAGCGCGCGCTTGTCGCACGATGCGATCCAATTCGAGCAAATTGTCCGCCACGCCGTCCAAGTACAGCCCTTGAACGGGGTAATGATCCAGCACTCGTTGCATTTCGCCGCGGATATCGGCGGCGGCAGAGTGGTAAGGACTCAAGTACACCACCAATTCCATTCCGTTTTCTCGCACGCAATCCGCCAACGCGGCAAAGCGATCGGGGTCGTGCGGCACATGCTTCGCAGTTTCCCACGGTCGGCGGCGCAGTCCGTGACGACTAAACAGTGTTTGGACGGAGCGCGGCTCCGACTTCCAGAAATAGGCGTGTAGGCAAAAAACTTGACAGTGCTTGGCCGCTTCCTCGATCACGGCCTCGGAGGGATAGGCGCCGGCAGGGAAGGGCCGCGGCCTGCCTTCGTGGGCAATGCGCATGGCGGAGCGCCGTGGATCCATTGGGCGCGGCGGAAGCACCGAGATCCATAGTTCCTGCCCGCTCTTGAGTTCGTAACTCACTGCTCGCGCCGTCGGCCCCGCGTGCGATGTTGTGCCCGCCATGGGGCAATAAAGACCAAGCCCTCCGACCTCATCGAGCCAAAGTCGTTGTGCGTCGATACTGTGTTGGTAAACGGGCTCAAACAGTGCTGTTGCCGACAATCGCGCACCGGCGCTTGCACGAATGCGCAACAGCGAATCCGAACGAACCTCCACATGTAGCTTGTCGCTTGCGAAGCAAACAGACTGGTCGTGTCCGTCCACCTGTCGCCACGTTTGAATGCCGTGGCAGTCGATGCGGGCGATCGAGCGCTCTTCGGGTATGCGGGCGGAGCAGTGAATCGATCCCGATGAATCGAATCGAAAATGTGCGCCCGTGCTGCGAGCGCTCAGCTCGCCGCCGCTGTCAACGACTTGTTCGAGATCCACGCAGGCTCCAAAGCGTTTTCCAGAGGCAATTCAAATCGCCCATGGGACTGTGTTCGAGCACATAGCGTTCGTCGCAGGCGAGCTTCTTGGGCAGCAGCTCTTCCACGTAGACTCGCTCGGGGTCCACGACACCAAGCTTTTCGGCTTCTTCCGCGCCATAGGCCAATTGAGTCGGACCTGTTATTCCGGGTGGCACGGACAGGACCCGTTGCCAGCGCGGATCCTCAAGGTCGACAAAGCGCGGATCTTCGGGGCGAGGACCGACCAAGCTCATTTCACCAATCCACACATTCCAGAGTTGCGGCAACTCATCGATGTGGATGCTGCGCAGCAAACGACCGCTGCGCGTAATGCGACTATCGCGATGCAAAGTGACCTTGGGTCCGCTGCTATCGGAGCTGCCCTTTGGGTCTCCGTCCGGGCCCGTGCGCATGGTGCGAAACTTCAGCATCTTGAACGGTTTGCCGGCGCGACCCATCCGTTCTGCGCGGTATAGGACGGGCAATCCGCAGTCGAGTGCCACAACAATGGCGATCAAAAGCGCGATCGGCAGGGCGAAGCAGCCGAGCGCAAAGGTCAATGCCAAGTCGAGGATGCGCTTCTTGTTCATCGACGATGCACAGCCAAAATGTCTTGCACCGCTTCGATCACGCTTTCGACATCCGCGTCAGTCATGTGCGGGTAAATCGGAATGGAAAGCAAGCGTGGCCATACGGACAGCGCCGTGGGCATGGATTGCGCTTCCCAGTGATAGCGATCCCGGTAATAGGGGTGCATGTGAACCGGCTTGAAGTGAACGCTGGCGCCGATGTTGCGCGCTCGCAACTCGGCTAAGAACTGATTTCGATCAATCCGCAAGCAATCCAAGTTGAGTCGCAGCACATACAGATGCCAAGCGTGTTGGCTGCCGGTTCGTTCGCGGGGAATTTCAAGCGCGTCCGCTGCTTCGAAGGCGGCGCTGTAGCGCGCGGCAATTTGAACGCGACGGTCGTGAAAGCCCGGCAATTTTTCAAGTTGCCGCAAACCGATCGCCGCTTGCAAATCACTCATGTTGTATTTGAAGCCGCATTCGGTCACTTCATAATCCCAAGAGCCCGCGCCGGCGTCCCGCTGCCAGCCCGGCGTGGACAAGCCGTGCTGTGCAAAAGTTCGCGCCTTTGCGATCCCTTCCGCATGTCCCGTGAGCATGCCTCCCTCGCCGGTAGTCAAGTTCTTGGTGGCGTAGAAAGAGAAACTCGTAAAGCAAACCAAGTCGGGATGAGCCAGTGAGCCGATCATGCGATCCCCATCGCGAGCGGGCAAGGCGTGGGCTGCATCTTCGACAAGGGCGAGGTTGCGCTCCAGGCACAGTTCGACCAAGGACTCCATTTGGCAAGGCTGCCCAGCGTAGTGGACGGGAAGAATGGCTTTGGCCGCGGGTGTTTGTGCGAGTGTTTGGCGCGCCTTGTCAGCATCCAAATTGAGCGTGCTTGGGTCGAGATCCACCAGCACCGGCCGCGCTCCGACATGCTCGATCGCGTGCAACGTGCTGGCGAAGGTGAGCGGTGTGGTCAAGACGGTATCGCCGGCGCCGACGCCCGCGGCGTGCAGGGCCGAGTGCAAACCGGCGCTACAGGAATTGAGCGCAAGAGCCGCCGGAGCGGAAACGAATTCGCCAAAGGCGCTTTCGAAAGCTTTGACCTTCGGGCCGGCCGTGAGCCAATTCGAGCGCAACGTGTCGAGCAGCTCTTCGGCCTCTTCGGGACCGACGCAGGGAGGGGCAAAGGGTAGGAACCGGGAGCGCATGCCCGCAGCCTACAGACTCCGATCCGCTTGTGTTGAATGCGATGAAGCTCGCCATTGGCCGGCAACCCGAAATGCCGAACAAACCGAAGTCAGTTCGGTCCGATCGTGACCAGCCGATGGGTGCGCAGCCACGGAATCGATTCGAGGCACTTTGCCAGTACTCGCGAATGGGGCGCAATCGCGCGCGCCAGGGGTGGTGCAAGGCTGACTCGATCTACTTGCAAGCTGCGCTTGGGGAAGAGCACCTGCCAATCCCGTTCGCGAATGGGAAGGGTCGCTGGGTTGGGACTCGAGAGGGCCATGTCGTAGCCCAAAATCACTCCCCCGGGAGCGAGCACGCGCTCGCACTCTTCGGCCACTTGGTGACGCAGTTGCGGATCCAAAATGGAGCTGAGCACCGTGAACAAAAGCACCAAGTCAATCTTGCCGGAGGCGAATGGCAAGCGGCCCGCGTCCGCTTCAACAACCGTGGCGAGAGGCAAGCGTCTCTTTGTACGACCCAAGCGCAGGGGGTCGATGTCCACACCAAACAACTGCAGACCCGGAACCGAAAAGTCCGCCATGGAGTCGGCCAATCCGCAACCGACATCCAAGATACGATGCCCGCTCAGGGGCAGGAGCTTGGACGATTCCAAGGCCTTGCGAACCGCTCGGCGGCGAGTGGAAAGCAAAAACTCGTGCCCCGGGTTGCCCGGAGCATGTCGCTTGTGCTGCCTTTCATCCCCTTTGTGCGCTTGCGTTTCCATTCGAATGCGATCCCGTTCTTTCACGGAGTGCTCGCGTTTCTCTTCGCCTGCGGCACTCCATTCGAGTTCGCGAACGCCGACTTGATCCCCACGAAAAAGCCGATGCCATAGCTGATGTGCAGCGTGCAAAGCGCGAGGCTTATACGGGGTGCAAGCGAAAGCTGCTCTTTGCCGACCCAAAGTGCGGCGAGCATAAGGCCGAGGAGGTAAGTGGAGATTGGAATGACCGTCCACGGAAGCCCGGCCGCAAGCCCCGCAAGCAAAGTCCCCAGGCTGAGGTAGGTAATGAGTAGCGGCGGAGCCCAAGCGCGATAACTCGGCATGTGCCCGTGTTTGGTGAGGACTTTCAACTTCCAGTAGCCGTATCCAAAGTACTGACGCGCCAGGCCGTTGAAGCTGTCGCGGCATTCATAGCCGGCCTGCAGCGAGGGTATGAATCGAATGCGACCGGCTTGGCTAGTTAGGCGCAGATGAAGTTCGTCATCGGCGTTGCGCTCGAAGCTTTCGTCGAAGCCTCCCAGGGCTCTCAACCGTGCTCGGCGGTAAAGCCCGAACGCAACGGTGTCCACGTCTCTTTCGACCAAGGAGCCGGTGCGAAAGGCGGACGCGCCCACACCGAAAGGCGAGGCCATGGCCAGGGCAATGGCTTCACCTGTTTTTCCATTGCCGTGCGTTTCAAGCGGACCGCCGACGCAATCCGCTCCGCTGGTGCGCAATGCCGCTTCAGCCGTGCGCAAGTAATTCGGCGCGACCCAAGCGTGCCCGTCGACTCGAGCCACGAGTTCCCCGCGCGCTTGTTCGAGTCCCAAATTCATGGCGGAGGCGGAACTCAATCGGGGGTTTTCGATAACGCGCAAAGCGGGTGCGGGACGCTCGGGACGCTTTGCAGCGTGCTCACTGGCCAAGCGCGTAGAAAGCTCGGCGCTCCCGTCTTGCGACAGGCCGTCTACCACAAGGATCTCAAGCAACTCCGCAGGATAGTCCTGTGCAAGCACGGAGCCCAAACTCGCGGGCAGTTGCGCGGCTTCCTCCCGAATGGGCAGGATCACACTGATTGTCGGCAGCGACTTGGTATCGAATTGCAGTTGCACGGTGCGATCAGGATAACTCCTGCCCACAACTTGCGACCTAGGGCACAGGCGGAAGCGCGATTTTTGCTCGGCGGCGCCACGCCGTTGCTAAGCGATTGTTAGGCCTAACTGCCCTAGGAGTTTTGCAGGCTGGTCAGATGCTCGTAGAGCAACTCTTCAATCTCTTCGGCAGTGCCCAGGGACCGCAGCAGGTCATCAATCGGCTGCCGCGCAATCAGGCGATCGAGCATCTGCTGAAACAGCCGCTCCTCCTCCTCACCGGCCTTCAAGAGGTAGTGAATCATGGCCCACGACTGGGCGTAGTGCTGTTTGGATTGGGCGTAGAAGCGCGTGCTGTCGGCTGTCCAAAGCTGATCCATGGGGATCCACTCGCGCCCGGCCTCCATCAACACGGACATGTAAGTCGCGTGCGGCAATCCATCTATCAAGGTTCCGCGCCCCGGCTGCAATTCTTCGAAGTACACGGCTAGGCCTTCGTTGAACCAAACAGGTGCCGTCGGCAAGAGCGCATCGAGATACTGATGGAAGCCTTCGTGACGAATGGTTTTCGTCAATGCCTCCGGATTGTTCTGCTTCCAAATCAGGAGTTGCTTGAGATTTGGGTTGTAGATGCCCGCCGGATTGTGGGGCAGGGCGCCGAACTCAAGCTTGTCGATGTAGGACCGGAAGCCCGACTGTCCGGAAAACAGAAAGACGCGGAAGCGCGGCCCTTCGGAAACGGGTAGGGCCCGCAGCCGGCGTTCAAAAAAGTCCAGCGACTCCTCGAGGATTTGTGAAGTATCGAAACAGGCTTGGCGGTCGAGGTTGGATAGCGCGTAGTAGTGACGCGAGCGGTACTCGTTGCTGCTAGACCAACGCGGACCTTGCAGAGCACGCACCAGGAGCGAATCGATGTTGGCCAACTCGTCGGAGTTCAAGCCCACCTCGCGCGCCGCATCGACAACAGTGCGAGCCATATCCGCTTCGCCGATGGAAAGTAAGTGGCGGGCGTATTGAGCGTGGGTTGACGGATTGTCGGCGTGCACGAGCATCAACACGGAAAAGGCTTCGGCGGCTTCGGCGCGCAGGCCCAGCTCACTCAATAGTTGAGCTTCCATGAGCAGGGCTTCCGCAAAGTCGTGCGCTTGGCCGACCAACTGCCTGATCACCTTGAGGGCCAACTCGTGCTTGCCTTGTCCCTTGAGGAACAGCGCTTCGAAGAAGGCCACGAGTTCGCTGGATAGCTCGGTCGATCGAATCGACCCGCAACGCTTCAGCCCGATTTCATACTCACCGCGTTGGAAGTATCCGCTTAGTTCGCGTGCGGCGTCGATGTGATCGATGCTGATTGAACTGAAATAACTGCGTAGCGAGCTGACGCTGGCCTTGGGCCCGCCTTCGGGAGCCGGCCCGATCAACCAGGCGGGTAGGCTTCGCGCGGGCTCATAGTTTTTCTCAAATTCCGACCAAAGGCGAGTGGACTCGCGATCGATCAAGCCTTCGATCCATGCATTGCTTGCGCGCCCGGATAGTTGGACTCCGGCGAGATTGGGGCAAGCGGAATAACCGGCACGGCCCACAACTTCCGTGGGGACGTCGGTGCGAATGATTTGCTCTCCGTCGCAAAGCACGATCAAGACACCGCGTCCCAAACGTACTTCGATTTCATACTCAGCCCCGAGCTCGAGCTTTGTGTTGTCGCCAGTTGCAAGCACTACGGGTTTGCCGTCGACGACGCGCGCAACGCGGGGCGGAATCCAAAGCGTCCCCTCCGGCGTTTCGATTTCGGGGAAGCCGAATGAGATTTGAATCAATTCGCCGCCGCCGATACCGAGCAAGATCTCGGGCGCACGGATTTGATCGGGCTCCAGCATTTCGGGCATGCTGCCTTGAACGATGAACTCATGCGGTCCCGTGAAGTGCAGGGGATGCAAGTAGACATCCCGATCGAGTTCGAAGTCCTTGGGGCGAAAGGCTTTGTTTGAGCGAATGCGGCCCTGGGGTTCGTAGTGGATGTCAATCTGACCAGTGGTGCGGGAGTAACTGGTCAGGGCACCGCCCACCAGAGTGCGCGGATGCGGTTCGCGATGCTTCGACCAAAAATCGCAGCGAGCCATGATCTCAGCAATCTGTGTGCGCTTGGCCCAGGCGTAATTGGCGCTCTCGTGGTCGTCGAGCAAACCGAGCAACTTGGCTCGCGCCGAGGACCACTTGCCGGAATCAGCCAGCGCTTCAATGCGCTCAAATTCGGCCCGAAATTGATCGGGGGCCTCTTCGGGGACTTGGATCGGATGTGAAAAAAACGCGAGAGCTAGGCTAATAATCATGGTCGTCTGTTTGGGTCCCAGACTCCCTTCGATCCATTAGCCCCAAGTCTTGATCTCAACTGCCACGAGAACCATTACCCGCCGCCCTAGCGCGCCTGACGCCCACTTAGCGTGCCTCGCCAGAATTGGGGGGATTGGAGGTCTGTCGCCCGCGCCTTGCTCAACGGGTCGATGTTGCCGGTGCGCTCCCGATCTCGCCGAACGGGCGCAAAGAAGCGGCCCGGCTCGATGCTGAGATTGCGATCAAGCCGGGCCGCTGGCCAAAGCCTGCGCGACGCGTTGAGCCGAGCAGGTCAAGATTCAACTCAAAGTTGCGGGATCTCGCTGTAGAGGAGCTCTGCCTCGTTGTTCAGCAGTGTGATTTCCTGCCCCATTGATACGTCGAGTTCAACTCGAATTAGGTCCGTTGGGGAGGCCGTGAAGGTGTTGGGCGAAATAATGCGTACCAGCGAGGGGTCCAGGCCCGAGACACTCGCCTCGGGGCTCGGAATCACTTTGGTTACGGGGAAGGAATCAACCTGAGTGCTGTTCACAAACAAGCGCACCGTCGCAACGTGTCCCGCTCCAGGGTCGAATGCGCTCAAACCGAGGTTGTGAACTGCAAGTTGAAGCGTGTTGGACACGACCGATATGTCCTTGGCGTTGAGGCCGAGGTCGAAATCGGGAACGATGGGCGAGGCAGGTGCCGTCTGGGTGAAGCGAATAAGGTGCATGCCGGTTGGGATGGTCAATACGTGCTCATCGCCAACGAAATCCAAAGTCACTGTCGCAGATGTGGGCGCCGAATCCCAAACGTCGTTCCCGTCAGAGTCCGGTCCGATCTCTACGGTATAGGTTCCGAGTCCGAAGCCATTCCAAACGCGCATACCAATGTCTTGGTCCTGCGACTTGAAGTTGTTGATGAGTACATCCAATTGTCCCAGGGGTGCCGGCGGCGAATAGCGATTGACTAGCACCGCCATGTCCAACTCGTCCGCTAAGGTCGTTGTGGAGCTCGAATTGGGATTGAACCAAGTCACCAAATAGTTCGGGGTGAAGCCATAGGTGCCCCCCGATGGTGTCGTGTAGAGCGCGTGAAATGCGGGAATGTCAAATTTCATGCGATCCGTATAGGTGACGGATGTCGTCGAGAATATCCAAAAGTGTCGCATCCAGTTTTGAGCCTTCTCGAACAGGTTCTCAATCGGCGCTTTGTTGGTGGGAACAACGCTCGCATTGGCATTTAGGAAAGCGGGCATGGTCTTCGCCCAAGTGTCAATTGCAGTGTCGAGCGCTGCAGCATTGATGCCCGCGCCAAGCATCTCTGCCTTGGAAAGCCATGCAGCGGTGGCAATGGCGCTTCGCGTTTTGCCAACTGCCCACATCTCGGTTCCAACCGCGGCATCGGGATCTCCACCGGAAAGAGTGATCAGGGAATTCGTGGCGGACACCAAAGGATCATAAAGATCCGCCTTGTTGAGTTCGGTGCTCGCGCGCGCTGCTTGCACGCCTAGGTAATAGTGAGCTGCCGTATAGGCACTTGGGAACTGAGAAGAGGCGTAGGCGTTGTTCAACCACCAAGCACCGGTTTCGCCGATTGCGCCGGGCAAGTCGTTGACAATCTTGACCGATGGCGGGAAGAAGCCCGCGGGCTTGTTGTTGTCGGTTCGCATGGCGAGATCTCTCCACGCCCAAGCCCACTCTTCAAACAGTCTCTGGGTCGTCGGGGACTGATTGAAGTTCAGCAGGTGAAAGCCCGGAGCGATGGCCTTCATATTGAGTGCAATGTCGCGACCGTTCAGCGGGGGGCCTACACCTCCTCCGAACTTCCAATCGTAAAAGTGTCGCGCCGGCGGACCTGTTTGGCTGACAAAAGTGGGCGTCATCCAGGCATCGGGCGAACCGGCTATGTGCTTGTCCTCCATGTTGCGAATCAGGCGCATGGAGAATTCATACAGTTGCGGGCTTCCATACCCTGTCGGCAACAGAATGAAGAGTGGGTTCGACGTGAACTCGGCAGCATGCTCTACATCGCCGGCGTTGTTGAAGTAACCCTCCGCAACATTGACTGCGGGGTCATTGAGCAAATTTTCCTTCCAAATGTCGTTGAGCGGCTCTTCGACGTTTTGGTTCGTGAGCCCTTCTAGTCGCGTAATGCTGGGTACGGACAACACGGCAGCTTCCTGGTCGTCGCCGGATCCCCCGCCGAGTTGGAAGCCGAACAGCCGATTTTCTATCCACCAGTTGGCTAGGTTTCGGAACTGTCGATGGTAGGCGCGCTGATCAACAGCCCAGGAAGGCGCGTTGGTTGTGTCGATGATGTCTGCTGCTTCCGCCCACCAAGTATCAGCGACGTTGACACCGGGAGGAAGTGATACGCCGTCCCATTCGGCAACCAAGTTTGACAAAAACTTGGGACAAGCTTCGTTGAAGGGACCCTGGACGGCAATCGGGTCGACGTATTCGTCGAAGAACCAGCAAAAAGTGATCGCTTCGTGTGCCTTGGGGAACAAGAACTTCGTGCCGTTGAGATCGAGGCGAGGCCACAGCTCATCAAGAATGATGCCAAGCCAATAGGTGTTCAGTTCAACAAGGATTGGGTTGCAGTTTTGCCCAATCGTCAAACCGACGGAAAGCTTCGTATTGCGGCTGTAGTAATTGCGTGCGATCAGATAACGCGCGGTGGGATAGAAAGGACTTTCCGTGTGAAAACTGGATGGAGTGTCGTCCAAAATGTCGTCATCCATTTGCTCAAAGAGCTGAACAGCTGCGCACAAGTTCAAAACAATCGAGTTCATGCCCAACGCTTGGGCATGTTGAATCAAGCTTTCCGGGTTTTCGGGAAAGGCATCTAGTGTGTAGGCCCGTGTGCGGTTGAACAAATCGCCCTTTTGGAGGTCGAGAGCTTCCACGTATAGGTTTCGCACCGCAGCGTCGTCTTGGTCGAGTGCGGCGAGCGTGTCGATAATTTCCTGCAGCAAATCAACGTCCACTTGCTCCATGTGATTCGTCAGGGCGCCGACTACAAACGCCAAGCCGTAGGCCTTAGCGAGTTTTGCAGCGGGTCTCGGCTGGATGCTCAGGAAGTGCGCAACGGCATCGTCATAGAGGCCTGCGTTGTAATCGTCGATTCCATCATCCACGATTACGTTGTTGGCAGCGCTGAGATTCCCTACACGCGTCAGGACTGATGAGTTGTCATCAAATTGCAGGGGAGCGGGCGAATCAGCGAACACTTCCACGCCCATAATCGGCATGCGAGCGAGCGTGCCTTCGAATTTGAGGCGCAGCCCGGCGGTGTTGTTTGGAACCACCGACTTGAAGGTCAAGCGTCGATAGCCGCCAACGGCTCCGTCAAGCGATGCTTTGTCGGCGACTGTCCTTGCGAAGACATCCGTTGCGACTTCGACCCCGTTGGCTATGACCTTCATGCCTTCGACGCGCGCATCGACATCACCGAGGTAAACCATGCAATGGTACGTCCCGATCGGAACACTCAATCGGAAGGTGACCGCGCCCGTGCCCTCGTTGAAGTCTGAGAGCAGATCTTCGTCGTGGTTGTGCACAACTTGCACAGGAACGCTACCTCGGTCGACTCCGCTTAGGGTTCCGGAAGCCGCAGTCCATCCGAAATTAAGAGTAGTTGAGGGGTCCGACGTCGGATAAGCGTCCGTCCCTTCGACACGAATCCAACCCGTTGCGACGGGCGACGTGTCGGTGCCCATGTCGAATCGCAGTGGCAGGGAAAATATGGGTAAAGGGTCTTGCTCCTCGATCGGAGCCTGTGCGCCAGGGGACACGGCGCAAATTGCGCCGACGAATACCGACAGAAACGCGAGCTTCATGGGATTCTCTCTTGGAGTTAAAGGAGAGGCAAACGCCGGGGGGATTCCAGCGGGAAGAGTTTGCCTCACTCTTCGTGGTGTTTAGGTGAAGACTAAAACATACGGTTCCCCACTGGTTCTTGGGAAACAATGGTTGCGGAGCATGTTCAAAATTAATGGACGCGGACTCGCCCTCAATAAGTATTCAAACTCAAGACCGCGTGGCTTCCCGCGAGCGAAATGCCACATGTGGGCCGTTCTGTGTGTTCGCGCATGCTTTCAGTGAACTTGACGAAGTTCATTCAACAAGACACTGCCCGCTCAGCCCCTGCTGTTTCATGCACAAGCTTCGAGCGCTGGCAGCGGACGAAGATTGGCCGGAGTCTTGGCGCGGCCCTCTAAGGCACGAATTTGTAAGTCAAAATCTTGCGGCTTCCGCGTGCTGATTACCCACTAGGGACGGAATTGGATCCGTTCATCCGCTGCTGCAGGTGGGAACGACTCTGTATGCGGACGCGTCCGCCTTTGCGTTTGTCGCCGCGAACAAGGGCCTGCGGCCGGTTTCACTCATGCGTGAAGAGTGAGCCGTTGCCGTCAAATCTGTTGCCAATTGAATGGCGGCAATTGTGTGATCAAAACAGGAGCCCATGGTGCGTGCAGACGCACTTGAGCCCAACGGCTCACAATGTCACAGAGCCGTTGCACAATTGCCCTAATCTGTACGAGCACAGCGGCGGATTCAGTCCCGGGTCAGGCGGCGGCCGGGTTCAACAATAACTCGGAGTTTCGCGCGCGGGCTGCTACAGCACGCCGCCGTAGTTCAAAGGCAGCCAGGTGCGCTCGAAGGTGACGAGGCCGGTGCTGACGGTTTCGCCGGATTCAATTTCGACCAGTTTCCAGTCGAGTTGATATTCGCGACCGGTGGGACTAATTGCGGGGCATAAGAGCAGCAACTCGGCGCCGTTGACTTCGCCGATACGTTGCAGGGCGTCGGGCTCAATAAACTCGGACGTGAGGAAGATCTGCTCTTCGATGATCTTGTCCAGGTCCAATCGATTGAGGATGGAAAGCCTGCGTTCGCCGAGGGCGCGAGTGATGCGCGGTTCGAGATAGGTGGAGGCGGGAATGATGCGACCCGTGCGCGTTTCGTAGATGCCGGGAAAGCTGAGGCGTCTGCCTCGGGCCTTGGCCGCGATGGTGTCGACCATGGGCTTGAGGGCTCTGTCGAGCTGTTCATCCTGCTCGGCGCGCAAACCCGCCTCGTCGTAGTCTTCCGGGGCGCTCTTGCAGGCGGGGGCGAAGCACAGCGCAAGGGCACAGATCCAAAGCAGTTGATTCTTCACGGCAATCGGCGGGTTAAGTGAGTGAATAGGTGAGCATGAAGCTGCTGCGCTTCGTGTAGATGGATCGTTCGCTGCCGACCTCAAGCCACTGCAAAGTTAGGTCGTGGCGAAAGGATGTGCGGTCAATCGGAGTTGCGGACAGGTCCACGCGCAAGACATATTCGAGCGAGCTGGAGAGCTCGGATCGAATCGACGTCGGCAGCTTGTCGATCCAGTCCTTGTCGCCGATCGCAATGCGGTTGAGATCTTCCCACACAGCGTGGAAGAGTTTCCACGAGGTCGGCGTGCCATTGCGAAAGCCCTGGGCTAAGCGTTGGGCTTCTTCGGGCGCGAAAGCTTTGATGGAACCGCCGCTCGACTCCAGGTTGGGAATGAAGAAGACCGTTTCGCTGGCGGTGGATAGGTAGAGATTGCGCTGGGACGCAGCGGAGCGAATTCCTGCTTCGAGCGTGCGTCGAAAGCGATCGATGTAGCGCGTGTCGACACTATTTTCGGGGATGAATAGGGCGAAGTGCGAACGCAAGCGAACTTCGCTGCCGCCCAAACCCTCGAAGAATTCCTCCAGGGAGCGATTCACTTCAGTTGTGAGGTCACTGACCGCGAGAGAATTGCCGCCGGAGCCGGACTTGCAGGCGGGCGCAACCAATAGAATGGCTAGGGCGATGATGACTCGCAAAATCATGAGTTTCGGCGCTCCTGCAATTCGCGGGTGAGGTCGTCGAGCGAGCGACGCATGTCCATCAATGCGTCTGAAGCTTGCTTATCAAAACCGCTGCGCAAGACGTAGTCGTCAAAGGCTTCCTTCTTCTCTTCCAATTCCGCAAAGGCGTCCAAGGCTTGGATCTCTTCGGAGAAGCCGACCAATTCGAAGTTTGCAGATAGCGAAGTAGCGACCGTTTTCTGAAACGTGGCGGCAATGTTGCTCAATGTCGCTTCGTACTTGGCCTTCATTTTATCCAGATCTTCCTTGAACTTCTCCCAGCCGAGCTCCTGCTGCCTGTCGATGGCATTTTGCTGGCGCCGATAACTGGAAGAGTAATTCGGATTCTGGGCGGCTTGTTGTTGCAGTTGAGCCTTTTGCATCTCGGCCGCGGCAACCTGAACGATTTGTCCCAGGAAGCGCAAGGTCACCTTGAGCATGTAGCCGATCCGAGCGGAATCCTCCTCGTAGGTGCGGATCCAATCGGAGTTTTCGACCTGGCGGATGAATTCCTCTTCGCCGTGGGCCACGGAGCTGCAGAGGTAATCGGTGCTGAATCCTATTTGGGCGTCCATCAGCGCCGACAGATCTTTCTCACCAGCTTGCCGGTAAGCGTTCTTGAGCAATGTGAAGACGCGCCGGCGAATCTTTTCGCGCCGAAAGAAGACAGATGAACCCAAGGCGCCCACATCCCAATCGCCATTTTCCTCCTGCAGCAAGCGGATGTGTCTTCCCAGTTGGGTTTCCGCGTTTTCGACGGCTTTCCAGGCGGCATCTTCGGCTTCGCGCACTTGGCCGAGTCGCAAGTACAACTTCGCGCGCGCAATGTCCGCTAGGGGAATCACGTAGGCGGTTGCGTCGTGCAGGGCCGTGCCCGCGGCGCCTTTTTCGGTGCGCAGGATCTTGCCCGCCTTGGACGTCGCTTTGTCCAATTCTTTTTCGAACTTGGCTACGGCCTTCGAATCGGGAAGTTCGGATGCATTCGAGATTTCGAGCGCGCTCTCGTAATGCTCAAGCGGAGATTTGCAGCCTGCCGACAGCAACGGCAGCATGAGCAAGCAGAGAACTGCCGCAAGTCGGGGTTGCGAGGCCGCCTGCTTCACAGCGAGCGCACTCCCGACTCAAGAATGAAGTCGTAGGTGATTTGCTTGAATAGGGGCTTTAGGGTTCGCGCCGCATAGAATGCGGGACGCCAGTAGATATTGTCGCCGTACCAGGTGACCTGATTCACGGCGATGCTGCCGCCTATCGTTTCCGTTCCCGCCTCACTGCGCTGCATGAATACGGACTCGGCGACGTAAAAGGCCGAGCTATCTTGGTAGGGCCAGCCAACCAGGAAACCGACACCCAGAAGGACCCAATTCCACGTGTACATCAAGGTGTCGAGCTCGATGTTGTAGATGCATTCGGTGTTGCACGTGAGGTAGTAGTCGTAATCGCCGAATCCGGCGCGATCGACCAAGCCGATCTCTCCGAACAGCTTTTGCTTGCGCAGATAGTTGTAAAGGAGCTCGTTCTCATCCTTGCGCTTGTCGCGTTGCTTGCCGCGCACGGTGGAATCCCACCCGTTGCGACCTGGGTTGCGAACCACCGCGACCTTGGCGCGCTTCAACGCTTCCCCGCTCTCCTCCAAAATCGGGTCCAGATCGCCCGTTTCAATCGAATTGGTGCGCGGCTGCAAGAGCGGATAGGCAATCACGCTGATCACCGGAGGGTGAAGCAATTTGCAACCACTCAGGCCCAAGCAAACGATCGCTATGAGGGCGAAACTGGAGTTGAAGGGAAAGCGGCGCATTCTTAGTTGAGAAGAATGGCCTCCATTTTGGCCTGGTACTCGAGGAACTCTGCTTCCACGCCCTTGTTGCTGCAAAAGAACAGGAAGCGCTTCTCAAGCTTCTCGAGCATCTCTTCCACGCGCGGACTGCCGATCGGGTAGCCCTGGGCCAGGCCGTGGGCGTACTCGTAGTACAAGTCAAAGAAGGGTGCGTAGTAGCCGTTTCCGGTCAACTTCAAAAATTCCTTCTCCCAAAAAGACGAGACAAGGCGCGCGTCGTACTTGTCCTGGGCAATGGTGAAAACACCTTGGGTGTTGACCCGGTTGACCTGCGGCTCGAACAGCCAATAGACCTGGAAACGCGACTTCTTGACCTCGGGTCCGGAAGCGACTTCTTCGTCATCGGGATCGAAAACTTCGACTCCTTGATAGCGGTCGGCCTTGCAGGCGCACAGGCCCAAACTAAGAAGGAGAATCAATAGGAAGTGACGTTGCATGTGGTGCTCCAAAGGTCTTATTCGTTTTGTGATCCTGCGGGGAGGGCAAAGCGCTTGCCGAGCTCCCCATGAAGTTCTTCTCTCAGCCATTCATTCAAGCGCTGCAGTGCCTGAAGATCGGCTCGTTCCTGTGATTGAGGGTGAATGCCGCGGATGCGGCGACTCGGAGGATGGGAAAGGCGCGCGAGCACTTGAGCCTTCTCGACGTCGATCCAATCCAACTGAAGACCCGCGTAGCTGATAAAGGCCTTGTCGGATTGCTGCGCCTCGACTTGGACGGTAGCGCGCAGAGCGAATTCGCAGCGGCCCTTCAAGGCACCGCAAATCTGATCGACGTCCAGTTCCGTCCAGCGCTTGGAACTCATCCAACCCGCGGGCAAGGAGCGCGGACCGAGGAGCTTGGCCTGATTGGCCTCCAGCACCTGCATGGTCGCGCGTTCGACCTTTTCAGCGCCGGGACCCGCCACAAGGATGGCAAACGTTCTGGATGCCAGGCTGGGCGGATAAAGGTTGATCAAGAGACTCGGCGTGCGCTGCAGCGGGTAGGTGGGCGCGAAGCGTTGGAAGTCGAATCGCGCCTCAACCGGCACGGAGGTCATACCGCCCGGATGGAGACCGATAATTCGCAATTGCACTTGGCCCGGAGCCCCGCCGCCCTCTTCGCTTAAAGTTCCGCGCACGCCTTCGGGCAAATGGAAACTCAGGGGAAAGCCACTGAACGGCGCGTCTCCGAAGGTTGCCAGCAGGTTCAAGGGTTGCGCCAAATTGCCGCTCGAATTCAATTCGCGATTGGGCTGACCCAGCAACACCAAGTCGGCCATGGACGAGAGTTCGCTAATGCGGGCTTGGATTTCCTCGGCGCGCGCGAGGGCCTCGGCTTCAACGGCGAGCACTTCATTCCCCGCCGGGCTGCGCAGGTCGATGGCCGCGCGGGCGCCGGCCAAGCGCCCCAGGGCACGATCCAACAGGGACCAACTGCCGAGTAGATCGGCCAAAATTGCGGAGGGTGCTCCTTCCGCTTGGGGGTCCACTGTCGCCCCGATCAGCGCACTCTGGGTTTCGGCCAAAAGGTCGCGCGCCAGGGTTTCCCGGGAGAGCACAACCTTGATCCAAAGTTGACCGGACTCCTCGTCATTCCATTGATCCACAACTTGCGCACCGTTCAGTTCCACGTTTGCGGTGGAGCGGATGCGCTCTTCAATGCCGGATTGATTGAAGAAACTTTGGTTGCTCGTGCTCGAGTCCAACCAGCTCTCGACGACCGATTCAATTTGGGTGCGCAGGATGCGAGCAATCTCGGCCTTGGCCTGATCCTCGGCAGCCAGGGCAGCCTCCGCCGGCCCGCGACTCGTATCGGCGATGCCCAGCCCGACCAGGTAGCGGCTGGTCGGAAAGCGATTGTCCTTGGGATGCTCGCGAACCCAGGCCGGGGCGCGATCCAGATAGCTCTCGTTTGAGCGGTCAGCCGCGACCTTCGAGTTCGACTCCGGACGGGCCTCCGGTGTGCCGGCGCAGCTCGCCAAGGCGATGGAGAGGCCCAGGGTGAGGGCCAGGAAATAGCTCCTCGATCTCCGGCCGCTAGACAGCAGTTCGTGCATCAATAGTTCCCCTAGGGGATCGCGGGGGAATCCGGGACCCCGCCTAGGGCCCCCCTCTCTGGCTCGGGGCTCCCTTGCGTGGGGCCGTGCGAGGCCGATTCCGTATCCTACTGTCTTGCTCCGTTTGCTTGCCACACACAGCCAAGCGGAGGCCACGGACATTCGCCGCGAAAATTTTGGGAAATCAGCTGTGTGGGAAGCGAGCTGCAAGCCCCCTAACTAGGATGTGCAAGTCCAACTGAACAAACGTGGCGACGAAAAGGCCCCAATCGTTCGGATCCATATTGGGCTTGCGAGTAGGGGAGAGCAGCTTGAGCAAGGCAATACGCATCGAATCTTCAGCGACCGCCGGCCGGGTCCTGGGCCGCAGGCGCCGGTCAGGCGGCGAAATCGGCTCGCTGACGGGGCTTCTCACCGCATTGATTCTTTGTGCGGTGACGTTCTCCGGCGGGCTCGCTTCCTGCGCTCTTTTCGGTCCCCCGGGCTGGGTCCACCAACCTCCCAGCGACTCCACGTACTATTACGCTATTGGGTCGGCGGGGCCGCAGTACAACGGCAGCCGGGCCAATGCGATCCGAATCGCGAGGGAGCGGGCTTTGGCCGAGTTGGCCGGGCAGGTTCGCGTGAGAGTGGCTTCGACCAGCACCTTGTCGGATCGGGGCGGGGCAAGCGAATATGTGTCCGAAAGCGTGCAGCTCTCCGACGAAGTCTTGCAAGACGTGGAAACGGTTGGAAGCTGGTACGACGAGAGGGGCCGCGCAGGTTCTCCAGGCCACACCTGGGTGTTGGTCCGGGTTGCCCGCGCGATCGTTTCACCATCCATTCAATGAACTCCAAACCAAATTCCACAGCATCGCCATTTGTGCCGAGGCCATCCTCTCGGACTCAAGCTTCGATGTTTCGGAATGCACGCTTGGGGCTCTTCGTAACGACGTTCACAACGAGCGGGCCGCTTTGCCGCCGGATCTGAACAGACCAGGAACAGTTTCTGTTACGGAAGCCGTTGGAGGCTTCCACCGATTCAAATCAAAAATGAAGAACTCAATCCGCAAATCCGCAGCATGGTTTTTGGTCCTCGCCGTCGGCGTAGCGCCGCTCATCGGTTGCAAGGGTCCCGCATCGACAACGACGACCTCGGGTACCGGCCCGGCTTGGATTGACCAGCCGAACCAGTACGACGATGGGGAAACCAAGGCGCTTTATGCCGTCGGTATCGGCAACTACAACCCCAACGTTCGCGCCCAGCGCAACAGCGCAAGCGCCAGCGCCCGCGCGGAATTGGCCAAGTCCCTGCGCTTGCAAGTCCAGGGTTTGGTGCAGGACTACATGAACACCAACCGCGACTTCTACGACCTCGACGGGGCCTCGTCCGTTGAGTACTACGAGGAGATCTCGAATCAGGTCACCAATGAGACCTTGGTCGGTTCCTACCAGATCGACTCTTGGAAGGACGGCGCCGACAAAACGCTGTACGTGCTTTATCGCCTCGACCTGGATTCGGTTTTCGCCAGCTACCGAGACAACATGGAGAAGTCCTTCGAACGCGAAGTGCAGCGCAAGCGCATCAAAGTCCAAAAGGACGACTTCGACGCCAAGTTGAAGGAACAAATCGAAGCCACTGAGCAGATGAAACTGGAGCAAATCCGCGCCCTTTCGGGTGACGGAGCGTAGTCCACTCCAGCTCAGTTTCATCTGGGTCGAATGCTCGAAGGAGTATTCGGCCCAATCCCAGTAGTACAGGGTTCGGGCGAGACTTCATCGAAAGTCTCGCCCGAATTTTTTGTTGCCCATAAACTGGCTGCCCAAGACTGGCGAACTCCGTTGGGAGCCGCCGGATTTCGAAGACCTGCTCCCGCATTGAAGAACATGCCTCACAACAGCAATTTGTTATCCAGGGCCGTTGGCGTGCTCGCAGCCGCGAGTTTGGGTTTGGCCTGTGATGCGGGGGACGCGCCTAAAAATGACGTGAATTCGGGGGCGGGCACGCAGGATGCCGAGCTCAATCAAGCTGAAGGAGCCGATCGAAGCCGCCCGCAAGAAGAGCAGGAAGACAGCTTCGATGAGCTTTCCGCCATCGGCTATTTGGACTACGCGGATGAGCCCGACGAACGGTCGGAAGAGCCCGAGGGCGACGGAGTTGTTCAATTCGACAAAGCGCAGGCGCAGGAGGGTTGGAATCTAGTTGTCGACATTCCCGCAGGCCGCGGAATCTTGTTCGCTAATGACGGCGAGCAGGTTCACCAATGGCAGGACGAAGAGGCTATTCGCTGGTTGCGTTGTCAATTGCAACCGAACGGCGATGTGATCGTGCTCGGCGTCGAGCCCAAAGCCGGCGGTCGTCCGGGCGGCAATGACTCCTACCCCGACGCCTACATCGCTCGCTTGACTTGGGACGGTGAAGTGCTGTGGCGCAATTCTTTGCCGGCGCATCACGATGTCGAAATGACTCCCGGCGGTGATGTCTTGGTGCTAACGCAGGAGCGGCGCAGTGCTCCCGAGCAAACGCAATGGAGCATGCGTGACAACTCGTTGGAGCTGTTTTCGGGCACTGGCGAATTCAAGCGCGCACTCTCCGTCTATGACTTTTTGGCGGACAAGCCGGACCTGGTGCAAATTGCACGCGTCGATAGCTTGCGCAAGAGCATGCAAGCGGATCAGAAGGAGTCTTCGGCGAGCGAGGAAGCTGATGGCGACTACGGCGATCAAGAACCGCAGGACTCCGAGTCCGGTGCCGATGTGAATAAGCAGGCGCGGACACATGAGCCGGATTCAAGCGATGCGGCCTCTCCAAAGCGTGATTTGAATTCGATCGCCGAGGCGGGCAAGCAAGCTGGAACAGATTTTGTCGAAGAGCTTGGCGACATGCTGGAACGACGCAAACCGGCTACGGCTCGCGCAGTTGATCTCTTGCACTGCAACGGCGTCGAATGGATGCCCCACAGCGAGTTGTCGGCGTTGGGTGAGCCCTACGGAGACAATCGCGTGTTGGTTACTGTTCGTCACCAGGACTTGGTTGCCATCGTGGATTGGGAAACGCGCGAGATGGTTTGGGCCTGGGGACAGGATGAACTCGAAGGGCCGCACGAGGGAACTTGGTTGCGCAACGGAAACATCCTCATTTTTGACAATGGAATCCGCAGCCGCGGTTATTCGCGCGTGCTGGAGGTCAATCCGCGCAACAATGAAGTTGTGTGGGAGTACCAAAGCGACCCGCCCCAAAAGTTTTTCACGAAGGCGCGCGGAACTGCCCAGGAACTGGAGAACGGCAACATACTTATTGCCAGCTCCGGCAACGGAGAAGCGTTCGAAGTGACTCGTTCAGGGGAAGTTGTGTGGCGCTGGCTGAATCCCAATCGAGGGGAAAAGGGAGGGCGCGCATCCATCCGCATCACTCGCTATCCCCATGCTATGCTTGCGGAAAGACTTGGTTTGACGAACAAGTAGTCGCGACGGATGACTTGGGCTCAAGGCCGAAGCTCCGGCCGCCCGCGCTGGAAGGCCTGTGATGAGCAAAACTCCGTTAGTTCGGCAGTTGTGGATTCTGGGTCCCCTGACCCTGGTGCTTGGCTTCGCAATTTGGTTCTTCCGCGGAATAGATCGCCTTGCGGCAAGCGATTCCGTGGCGGTTGAACTCAGCCCCATAAGTGGCGCGCGTTCCGGACGCGAGGCGGTAGAGGCACCCCCGTCGTGGGTAACGTCAAAGGTCGAGGGCATAGACCGGGACGATGATCCTGTGGAGCAGAGGCAAGGTGGTGAATCGGGCGCGAATGAGTTGTTGAGCGAGGAAGAGGAAGCTGACAGCGAGCCCGAACCCCCTCCATTTGAAGTGCTAGATGACTCGCAAGAATCCGTCTGGTTCGAGGAATCGACGGCAAGCTATCCCTCGGGACTTCGTCGCACCTTCTTAATGGAAACGGAAATTCGGCTCTCCCCTGACTCCAGGGCTGAGACCAACGGAGAAGGTCCGTTGCCGCTGCCGGAAATGAAAATCATCAACGAGCGAAAACTGGAGGTCATCGATCGAGTGCGGGCGGCCACAAGCACTCACTTGGGCGAGGTCGAACGTCGCTTCGAGCGGGCTTATATCGAAACTCAAGCTGAGGGTGCTGCCGATCTTGGGTCTCGCGAGCAGGGCAAGGCCGGCGCGATTCGGTACAGCCCCTTTCAGGGTCAAACGCTGTTTTTTGATTTATCAGATGACGGACGATTGCTCGATCCCGTTATGGATCAAGCTTTATTCGGAATTGACCATGACGCCGACTTGGACTTGAGTTATCTGCGTCCTCCCGAGGGCGGCGAGCAAGAGTGGGAGCTGGATAGCCAAGTGTTCCTCAGGCTCTTGGAGCCTGGGGGAGAGCTCGGGATGCAACGGGGCGGCGGCTTTTCGGGCGGCCAGATAGAGCAGACGGAGTCCCATGTCTTGGCTTCGCCCTCCGAGTTCCTAAGGAACCCCAAGGGGTCGATGCTGCTCAGCATCGTGCAAGCTGCAGAGGGAGCGGACGACACCATTGACCGCGTGCGTCTGCGCGTGGACTTTGAAGAGGAATTGCAATTAAGCGAATTGGGACCGGAATGGAACCCTATTCGTCGATTGGAGGAAATGGGTGCTGAGGTCGAATTGCTGAACGCCTCCCTGTTTTCAACGGTCAAGGGCAACGGACACTATCAGTGGGATCCAAAGCAAAATCGTGTGCAAGTCTTGAAACTCAATCTTGAACTCACGATTCGAGTGCTGCACACGTTCCAGGGCATTGTGGAATCCACTCCCGTGGATGTGGACATCGACATTCAATATCGGGGTATGTCCAGAATTGAATTGACCCTCGATACAGGCGACTAACTGCGAAATGGATGCGACGCCTTTGCTCCCGCAGCGCAGCTCCATCGCACGTCTGGTGTTCTCGCCGGCTGATTTTGCGGACTGAATTTTCTGGAGAAATTCGCCGTGTAATTCAGTCGTCTGAATTCGCCGTCTACATTCGCCTGGGAGGAGCTGAAGGCCCCAGTTGAACGAATTCAATCGGAGTGCCCCGGCGTCAGCCGGACAGTCGAAACGCCATGCACCGATCGTTGTCGCTTGGGTTCGCTTCCCCAGTTCGGGCGGGGCCGACAAGGATTGGACCAAATGATGTTTCCGCGCGCTTCCGATCGTTAGTCTTCAGCTTAGCGAATGGATGCAATAGGAAATGGCTAACCAGGATCAAGCGAAGCCGGAGCAAACAGACTCCGAGCGCCGGGACGAATACGAAAGCACACCGATTACGCGGGCCGAGTACATTTCGGCCATCGTGCACCTGTATCGGGGCGAGCTCTCGCGCGCCAACTCCTGGCGCATTCGTTTGGACAACACGACGAACTGGGCCGTATTGACCAGCGCCGGCTTGCTTTCCTTCGCCTTCGGTCAAATCGACCATTCACATTGGATCCTGCTGGTGGGCCTGGCCTTGATAACGATCCTGATGGCCTTCGAAGCGCGTCGCTATCGCTTTTGGCACGTTTGGCGCTCGCGGGTGCGCATGATCGAAGAAAACTTCTACGGTCCGATTCTGCGCCGCAACCCCAAGAGTCCCGAAGAGGATTGGGGAACTCTCGTGGCCGATGACCTGTTTCACCCATCGTTCAAGATCAGCCGAATGGAAGCCCTGCGCGCGCGGCTCCTCAAGAACTATTGGGCCATCATCATCGTTTTGATTACGGCTTGGATTGTGAAAGTAAGCGTGCATCCCACACCGGCCGGGGACTTTAGCGCCTTCAAGGAGAACCTGGAGGTTGGCCTAGTGCCGTGGTGGGGAGCTATCGCCTACGTTGCCACCTTTTTGGTGGCCATGCTGACGATTGCCTTGATTCGTCCCAAACTGCCCCACAGCGAGTCGGATTATTGGGATTCCAACGGCAACTCGGATCACGAAGTTACGCGCGAGAGTTTGGAACTCTAGAGCGCATGGGTGCGCGCCCGATACGAAGGGCGTAGGCCAATGGGGGGTACTACGGACTCGACACTCCGCCAAAAAGTGCGTGCTTCCCTGCGGAGATTCCGATCGATTGAGTCGCCTCGCCTATCAGCTTGATGGGGCGTGGAGCCCAAACGTCAATCCGATACAACGCAGGAAGAGCCTTTTCAGGCAAACTGCTGCTTCCCAGCTTCCTCGTTCAGGTTTCTCGTTGCCTGGGGTAAACCAGTGACGGAATTCAAATCACAAGCAGAGCATCACCCCAATTCGCCCAGCGGCTTCTTAACTACGCGTTGGAGTGTGATTGAGCGCGCGGGCGAAGTGGAGAGCGAGCAAACGCAACTCGCGCTAAGTGAGCTGTGCGAAATTTACTGGTACCCGGTTTACGCCTTCATTCGCCGCCGCGGACAAAATGCGGATGCCGCTCTGGACCTGACCCAAGGTTTTTTTGCGCGGCTTCTCGATCGGCGCGACTTGTTTCAGGCGGATTCCGAGCGCGGGCGCTTTCGCGCCTACCTCCTGGGCGCCGTCAAAAATTACCTCTCCAACCAAAAGGCCCGCGACAATTCGGAACGTCGAGGGGGCGGGGTGGAGTTGCTTTCACTCGATTTCGAACAATCGGAGGCGCGTTATCAATTGGAGCCCGAAACCGGCGAGACTGCGGAACAGATTTTTGATCGCAGTTGGGCCAGGGCGCTCCTGAGTTCAGTCATGGGTAGCTTGCGGGTCGAGTACGAGAGTGCGGGCAAGCTTGCAACTTTCCAAGATCTGCGCGGCTGTTTGGTGAGCGACGGGTCGCTCGCTCCCTATCGCGCGATTGCGGAGCGGCGCGGGACCAGCGAGGGCGCCATCAAGGTCGCGGTGTACCGCCTGCGCAGGCGCTTCGGAGAGCTTTTGCGCTCCTCCATTGCCGAGACCCTGCGGGATCCGGGAGAGGTCGAAGCGGAACTGCGCGGGCTCTTTCGTGCGCTGGAAGCGCGCTAGCATTGGGCTGGATGCGCGTGTCGCGCGGGGAAATGGCGCCCAAGCAAAGTGAACGGGGACGGGGTCTAAAAAACTCGTAACCTTTGTGCGGTTGGGCGTCAGGGGGTCTTCAGAGGGAGCTCTGGCCCTCGCAACCCC
>JAJDES010000018.1 GCA_029259675.1 Planctomycetota bacterium | reverse complement strand
CCTCCCAGCTGAGCCCCGCCTTTCTTCGACAATTGACGAGCGCTTCGTTCAGGACTTGAACACTGATTCGCGGCCCCTGCCCCAGGATTTCCTCAGCCCGATCCGCCTTTGGACCGTCGTCAAGCAAGTAGAGAATGACATTCGTGTCCGCGAACTCAGCGCTCATGCGCAGCGTCGCGGCTCAGTCGCGCGTCCCTGGGCAGTTTGCCCCGAAACCGGCGCAGTCCTTGCAAAACTTCATCGGCGCGAGGCTGACGCCGAACAAGCAGGGTTCTATCGTCCTTTACCAGGTCGATCTGATCGCCCTCCTTCAGGCCGAGTTCCCGCACAAGGCCGGCGGGCAGCCGCACCGCGAGAGAATTTCCCCATTTGGCAACTTGCATCTTCTCCTCATTATTCTTGGATAAACAACAATGAATGTATATCTAAGGCGATCAATACGCAAGGACAACGCGCCTAGGGTGCCCTTCGCATCCGCCTGCCGAGGCTATGATGAGCGGCTTGGAGTGTGGTATCGGAACTGCCCTCTGCATCTGCGACCCATCTTTGAGTTCGCCGCGTTCAACCGGTGAGGGGGCAAACAAGCTTGTGTTTCGGCGGAGTTCACCCACTAGATGTGGAAAATCCTTGCGCGAATCTGACTCTTGCGCCAATAGTCACGGAAACGAGGCAAAAAACGTCAGTTTCCGTGAACACGCCAAAGAAGCAGTGTCTCGGTAGTGAGAGGGCAGATGAACAAGACCTTTGTGCATGAGGATCTCAACGCGGTGATCCGCCAGCATTCGGAATGGCTGGCCAATCAGCTGCATTCGCAACGTGAGAGCCTGTTTCCACCAGACGCCGAGAAGACCATGCGCAAGTTCACCTCTGGTGAGGCGGCCGCGCTGCTCGGAGTCAACGATTCCTATCTTCGCAAACTCAACCTCGATGGCAAGGGGCCTTCTCCCGAGTTAACTGCTGGCAACCGCCGTCATTACTCGGCGCAGGACCTCCAAGCGCTGCGCGTGCTTCTTGAAAAAACCGCCCGCAAACCGGGTGATTACGTTCCCGGGCGACGGGAGGGTGATCATCTACAAGTCATCGGTGTGATGAACTTCAAGGGTGGCTCTGGGAAAACGACAACCTCTGCCCATCTCGCGCAACGGCTTGCGCTGCGCGGGTATCGCGTGCTGGGCATCGACCTGGATCCGCAAGCCTCCTTCACGGCACTGCACGGCGTTCAGCCGGAATTGGACCTTGAGGATGGTGGCACGCTCTATGATGCGATCCGCTACGAAAACCCCGATCCAATCCGGGAGGTCATCCGCAAGACCTATATCCCCAACCTCGACCTCATTCCCGGCAATCTCGAACTGATGGAGTTCGAGCACGACACCCCCCGGGCCCTGGCGCAGGGCAATGCAGGACTTTTCTTTTTCCGCGTGAAAGAAGCCCTGGCTCAGGTGGATGAGGACTACGATGTGGTGGTCATCGACTGTCCACCGCAGTTGGGATTTCTGACGATGTCCGCACTGTCTGCGGCTACCGGCGTATTGGTTACGATTCACCCCGAAATGCTTGACGTGATGTCTATGTCGCAGTTTCTGCGTATGACCGCCGACCTTATGGACGTGATTGCCGAAAGCGGCGCCGACATGTCTCATGACTGGATGCGCTACGTTTTGACCCGTTACGAGCCGCAGGACGCACCACAAAACCGGATCGTGGCCTTCCTGCGAACGATGTACGGGGAAGCAGTGCTGAATTCGCCCATGTTGAAATCCACAGCGATCTCCGATGCAGGCCTGACTAAGCAAACCCTCTACGAGGTGGAACGCAGCGCGTTCACCCGTTCTACCTATGACCGGGCGCTTGAGAGCCTGAACACGCTGAATGACGAGATCGCCGATCTGATCCAGAAGACTTGGGGGCGCCCATGAGCAGCAGCAAGAAGAAACGGATGTCCATGCTCGACAATCTCGCGTCGGCCGGGGCTCCCTCCCCTGCCCCGCAGTCCACCGCCGTTACGCCAATGATGAGCTCAAACCGCGCGCTACGGTCCGCGCGCGATGCTGTCGATGGCCATCACGTCTGGGAGCTGGACCCGGACAGCATCGTGGACGGGCGCATGGAGGATCGCCTCGACCCAGCGGATGTGCTGGACCTACGCGATGCGATCGAGGCGAATGGTCAAACCGTTCCGATCCTTGTGCGCCGCGTCCCCGATGATCCCGACCGCTACCTGCTCGTCTATGGACGTAGGCGGTTGGAGGCGATCCGCCAGTCCGACAAGGTGACCAAGATCCGCGCACTCGTTGCCAATCTGGATGATGACAGCGCTTTGCGTGCGCAAATTTCCGAGAATATGGCCCGACGTGATCTGTCCTACATTGAGAAGGCGCTTTTCGCCAAGGATCTCGTGGCATCCGGCTTCGGAACGCAATCACAGGTTGCAGAAGTCTTGACCGTCACGAAATCTGCGGTCTCCATGGCCATCGCCATCGTAGACATCGTCGGCTCTGATTTAATTCGTGCTATCGGGCCGGCCCACGGCATAGGTCGGCCCCGCTGGGACGCTTTGGGCCGCGCGATCGACGAGAACGGCCTCGATCGCGAGCGCCTCACCCAGATTGCAGAGGAGGCACGTGGAAGGGGTGTCGATTCCACAGTTGTGGATGATTCCGTATCCACCGATGATCCATCCGTCCAGGCGTTTGAAGCGGTGGCCAAAGCCGTAGCGAAGTCACTCAAACCTGCAAAGGCCCCCTCCCCTGCCCCGTCCTCCAGCGCCCCGCTGAAGATCGGTGGTAAACGTGGTGGAAGAGTGAAACGTACCGCCAAGGGCCTGTCGATCGAGCTGGCAGGCGGAGACTTCGCCGACTGGGTCGAGTCTGAAGTGCATGATGTGATTGAAGAGCTTCACGAGCGCTGGCAACAGCGTTCGGAAGACTGAGGAAGAGCAGAAACCAACAAAGGAGGCACAAACAGGCAAAAGAAAAGGCCCCGCAAAGCGACCGCTCCACGAGACCCTAACTTGTTTCTAGCACCTCCAAGGTAGTGTCTGGAGCCGTTTTCCGCAAGTCCAAAGTGATTCGCGGGCCGGATATTTTTTGTCTTTGTGAATGACAAAATGGACTACACGCCCGTAACGCCGTTTCGGCGAACTATTGATGCTGCCATTCTGAAACATCAGGCAGCCACCCAGGAAGAATTGCCGCCCACAGGTGCCAACAAGTGGGAGGTTCTGAGAGAGCTCGCTGCTGCACGAGTGGCTTTCGGGCTGTCGGACCGTGATCTGACGGTGCTTCAGGCACTGGTCAGCTTCCACCAAGCGACGATACTCGGAGGCAACGACAGCGAGCTAATCGTACATCCGTCCAACAAGGCGATTTGTGAGCGCTTGAATGGCATGCCTTGCTCCACGATGCGGCGGCACCTCGCCAACCTCGTGCAGACCGGTTTCGTTGTCCGGCGCGATAGTCCAAACGGCAAGCGCTATGCCCGCCGCTATGGGCACGAAAAGGTCGCGTTCGGGTTTGATCTATCGCCCCTCGTACGGCGCTTTCAGGAGGTCTGCGAGGCCGCAGAGGCCGTACGGGCTGAAGAGGAACGTTACAAACGCCTGCGCGCCACTGTGAGCCTCATGCGGCGAGACTTAGCAGGTCTGGCCGAGTATGGCCGGTCGCTTCGCCCGGACGAAGGCGTTTGGGACCAATTCTCTGACCTTGCGGCTCTTACTGCCCGAGATCTTCGCAGAAAGCTCGAGATGGCCGATCTTAGGCAGATCGAGGACGTGTTGAGAGCAGCATTGGATAGCGCCCGCAATCTTCTAGAAAGCAACAGATCAGAGGATATGAGCACCAAAGATGCTATTATTGAGCATCACTATCAGAATTCAAATAAAGACTCTAATGATCTTGAACCTAGCTTCGAAAAAGCACGGGGCGAAGGGGATGCGCTTAAAGATGATGACGTTGGAGTAGGTGTTGATCATTGTAAGAACGAAGGTGATCACACCCTACAGGAACATGAAGACCAACTTATGCCGAATATCCCGCTTGGACTGGTTCTCGCATCGTGTCACGAATTCAAGTCTTATGCTGAACAGCCTATACGCCATTGGCATGACTTGGTTAGGGTCGCTGATATGATCCGGCCCATGATGGGAATCTCACCGTCCGCTTGGGATGAGGCAATACGCTATATGGGCCCTGAAGAAGCCTCTGTTGTTGTTGTTGCGATGCTTGAGAGGTTCAACGACATAAGATCCCCTGGCGGATATCTGAGATCTTTGTCCGCTAAGGCGGCTATAGGGGAATTCTCTTGTGGGCCGATGATCATGGCGTTGATGCGACGGGACGCGGCATAGAGAGTTCACAGCTGTGAACCGGCGTGATAGCGCAGATTTTGCCGACGAGTTCACAGCTGTGAACTCGCACTTCAAATGGCCTGTTTCCGTGTGCTCAATGTTCGCGCATGGATCGTCACTTGAGTATTGGCCGTCATTCAGGCAGATCACCATCACTAAACAGGTTTGGAAGAAGCCGCTCTCTATAGTCCAGCGGAAACGACAGCCGCACAGGCCTCTTCGGCGAGGTGGAAGTTAAGTATCCAGCGGCGGTAAGTTTGCTCAGCGTATTGCGTGCCGTACGCTCGGACGTCTTGAGCATAATTTGCGCGTCGCCACGTTCCAGTGCGCCATGCCGAAGAACGGCTGAAATCAGTTCCGGCGCTCGCTTGTCATCGATGGTATCTGCAACAAGACGACGATACCGTTGGTCCAGTCCGCCGAGATCGAACAATTTTGCGGAGAAGGTGATCTGGCCGAGTGTCACCTTTAAGAACCATTCACTGAATGTCTTCAGCGCCGCTTCTGACAGGTTCCCACGTCCGTCGCGGTCTCCGCGGCGTGGGCTATCGGCCAGATCCATCATCCGTTTGTACTCGCCCCGATCGGTCAGCCCGCGGGCCAGCCCACGCGATACGGACCAGAGCCCTTGGCCACCGATCCCTGCTGTGAGGGCCATAGCATGAGACATCAGTCTGCTGACACGGCCATTGCCATCAGGGAAAGGGTGGATGTAGTTCAGCCGGTGATGCGCGGACGCGATCGCGATGATTCGCCCGCTCGACGACCGCGCCGCAATTTTAAACCGTTTGTCAAAGTGGTCCATGAATGCCGCAACGCGCGACGATGAAGGAGGTAGGTGGCGCCCAACCGCAACTTCCCGATCGTCGTCCTGGCGCATGCGTCCCGGAACGATGGGCTCTTGTGCGCCGTCGGGATGTTCGATGACCCGAAACTCGTCGGGCATTTCATCGTAGAAACTCTTGTGAACCCATGTCAGAAATTCGACGGAGGTGGGCCGGGGCAGGGTGCCCTTGCAGTGCATCTCATCGATGGCACGCTGAACGATGACATGCGCCCGCGCCTCCAGGGCGAGAGGGCGGGTCTCCTCTTCAAGCTCCGCGCCGGCAAGGGCTCGCTCAATGTCGCGGGGGCGTGTGTTGTGACCCTCAATCAGGTTTGAGTAGTAGCAGTTCATCACGCGGACGAGATCGGCAAGCTCGGCTGCGCTGTCAGGATGCAGCCCTTGTCCCAGCCCAGTGGCTTCCCTCTGGATGTCAACCGAAAGGTCTGCCA
>JAJDES010000170.1 GCA_029259675.1 Planctomycetota bacterium | reverse complement strand
GCCCGCCCCTGAAGCCCATTGGCAATTCGATCAAGGGCTGTAGAGCACCGTCAAACAACTGAACGCGCCCTTTGGCATCACCAGCAGCCACAAGCCGACCGTCATTCGAAACGGCAAGCGTGCAGTAGAGCGGCTCAGGTGTCTCTGCCCCGCCGGCATTGGGCGGGGCCGCAGATTGGAATGTAGAGAGCAAGAGACCGATTGCAAAAATCACGTGAGCATCGACAGGTAAGTAGAGGTGCGAACTAGGGACTCACAGGCCCAACACGCCAAGTGCGACCTGGTTTCGCACTAGACCCTGTTTTTTGTACTGAATGGTCGTGGCTGTTGCGGGGCTTCGCCCCTGCTCTACGTGAGTGCGCAGTGCCGTGTCAGGCATGTGCGCAAACTCACAGGTGATGATCGCCATTAAGTCATTTGCGGTAGGAGCCCTGCTCGCAGGACTCCTTGCTAGTTCGACCGCTTGCGCAACCAGCGAGCTTTGGGACCCCTATATGTCCTTCCCCGAATCAGCCCTGTACGAACCGGATCCCGATCCGGAGTTCCTTCACTCCAACCGGGTGATGGACGTCGCCATTCGAATTTTGCTCACTCCGCCTTGCTTCGCGTTCGACATGGTGACGATGCCGATCCAAACCTTCATCAATGATCCCGTTGGGGTCTTGCTCGGCGAATACTCCGGTGAAGACGACCGTTGCGAATACTGACACTAGGATCGCGGATGCCCTCGACCGGACGAAGAAACTCAGGTTGGAAGATCCCCCCAAGAGGATCGACTTCACCAAAAAGTGAAGCGGGGCCGTCGAATTGGAACCGGTACAAATTTCTGCATTTCAAGGCTATCGCTCCACAGAGCGGATCATCCAGCAAAGCTCCCAAGGCATCCCAGTGACATCTTTATTGACCTAATTTGCCCCCGGCCCGCCAACCGAACTAGCATGGAAGGGCGACGATTTAGTCCCCCAACAGCCTCCCCAGCTTTTCATTTCCATGCGCAATCCCATTCGGCTGCTCGCCACGTTGGCCGCCCTAGCAATCGGCCTATCTGGATTCAGCACCGCTCAGATTTTTCAGATCAACACTGCGGGCACACCCGTCACCCCCGCGGGAACCGAGAAGTACGCCGAGAACGTGGACTTTGCCGATGTCGATCTTGATGGCGATTGGGATGTGGCCATCGCCAGGGGTGGAGACTTGGGAGACCTTCAAGATCGGCTCTGGATTAACCAGGGCGGCCTCCAGGCTGGAACCATAGGCGTCTTCGCAGATGAGACCACGGCTCGCTTTCCGGCCATGTCCCGCCTGGGTCGAGACATTGAATTTGCCGACTACGACGGAGACGGGGATCCGGATTTGCACGTGACGAACTCATCTTCATACAGCAATCAAAGCAACCTTTGGTGGACCAATATTGGTGGCAAGCAAGCTGGCAACATGGGTTACTACCTCGATGAAACCAGACAGCGATGGATCGGGCTTGGGACCGGAGATTCTTCCGTTCCCGACTTTTCTGTACTCAACCATCCCGGCGGAGGTGGCGGATTCGTCGATTGGTGCAGTGATTCCGATTTTGGGGACATCGACAATGATGGCGACTTAGATCTAATACACAGCTCCGATGGAAATCTGGCCGGGCAAATACCAACTCGATTGTTCTTGAATGACGGCGATGGCTACTTTGAAGAATTCAACCCCAGCGGCTATCAATTGCCAGGCCTTTACATCTATGACGGCTACAAAGCTCTGTGGGCCGAGGGCAAACAACAAAATCAATCAGCAGATAACAGTGGACAATTTGCTGACATCGCCGGCGCTACCAACGATGTTGAATTGGCAGACTTTGACGGCGATTTCGACTTAGATTTATTAATCGGTGATCGCGATGCCGGCCCGCGCCTGTTTATCAATCGACTCTCGGAAACTGGTTCTCTCAGCTTTAGGGACCGTACTACCGCCCTATTCCCACCCGACTATGCCCCAGGCCTGGGGCATTATGAGCAAGAGTTGGGAGACTTAGATGGTGACGGCGACCTCGACCTGTTCGGGCTCAATTGGCAAAGCGTTCCATTTGTAACCGGCTTTGGGGATGCGACTTTTTCAAATGCCGGAGACGGAAGCTTCAGCAGCATGGCGATTCTGCCCGAATCGGGAACAGACGATAACGAAGGTGATTTCCTCGACTACGACGGAGACGGTGACCTCGATCTCTACATTGCCAATTTTTGTGGCGACGACAGACTGTACGAGAACCAAGAGAACGGAAGCGGTAGTTTCAGCTATCTAAAAGTACCCCAGTCAACCAGCGGTTTGAGCGACCATGGCAAACCGAATAATACTGTCTGGGATGCCGATGCTGCGGATCTAGACGGTGATGGTGATTACGACGTGCTCGCTGTGACCGAGGGCAATTTCGGCCCCAATTACTGGGAAAACACGACCAATGTCCCGGATACATCGGCGCCGTACCTGCCCAATGTCGAAAGCCTCGTTGATCAAGTTGCGGCCACGGCCGGCTCGGCGGACTTACCCGTGCGAGCCCATGTTTATGACAACGCGCCCTACTACATCACTTGGTACAACCAAACTTGGATCGAGCTAGCAGTTGACGGCGTCGCACTGGACACCTTGCCCGCCAGGAGCTCCGGAGGACAAATCTTCCGCGGTGAATTACCTTCCAATTTGGTTGGCCAAGTCGGCTATGGCTTCGCTTCCAGCGACGAATACGGCAACACGGGCAGTTCCCTGGAGATGCTGTACAACTCCAGCACAGCTCTCAATTACCGCACGGTTTACGGCAGCGGCACGGACGGTTCCTTGGGTGCACTGGCCATCGATGCCAAATCCATAGCAACCGACGGCAAGCCGTTATTCGTAACCCTGAGCAATACCCCACCCGGCACACTCTTTGTGCAGTTCGTCAGCTTCGCTTCCGCCGGGCCGCTATTCGTTCCAGGTTCAGGTTTCGTCAACGTGGACTCCACAAGTCTGATCCCCTCGCTTTTCAAGCTGGGCTTCACCGACGCAAGCGGAGACGCAGCCCGCAAGTTGAACATCCCCATCGGTATCGGCTCCGGTTTTTCCATCTTCTGGCAGTTCTTTACCTTGGACGGCCAAACGGGTGAGACCTGGGCCTCGAGTCAAGGTCTCGAGATTCCCTTCCTGCCTTAACCCGCACTAGATCGACCCAACGTACGGGCCCTGCGCTGACCCATCCCCATCCCATCCGCAAGCGAAGCCCGAGAGCGCTGAGTGGCGCGAGCTCGCTCTCACGGAACGAGCGCCCTAGGGCTGCGGTGTGCCAAGCGGCTCAAGCAACTCCGGTCCCGGGCGAGTCGGACTCGGCAAAGAACGGCCCTCTACGCCGCCGACTCCTCCGCGGCGAGGGTCTGCGACCGCGCGCGGTGCGCCGCCCGGTTCTAGTTGAATCAATTGCACGCTGGAACGACTCGGCTGCATCGTGCGCCTCTCGTGGCCGCGGCGATCGAGGGATTTCAAAAGGTTCTCGTCCCAACCCGCTTCGAATTCGGTCCACACCGGACGCCATTGTTGATGCAAGCGCGGAGCCGCCAGCGCGTCGGCCGGATCCTGACGATAAACCAGCGTGCGCAACACCACCTGCAGCACGGCGCTGATGATGCGCGGTCCGCCCGGTGAACCGATCACCATCGAAACGGTGCGACCCCCGTCGAGAAGTATTGTCGGCGTCATCGAAGATAGCGGACGCTTGCCGGGCAAAATCGAGTTGGCTTCGCTTCCCACCAATCCATATTGGTTCGGCACGCCCGGCGCCAAGGCGAAGTCGTCCATCTCGTTATTCAGCAGCACACCCAGCTCTTCGACCATCATCCCGCTGCCGAAGAACCCATTGAGTGTCGTGGTCAGACTGACTGCGTTGCCCATGCGATCGAGAACGCAAAGGTGAGTCGTTTCGCCATCCGCACTCGGCACGGGTTCGAGGGGAACCGGACTTGTATAGGGTTGATCCACTTCCGCCGCTCGCCAGGGCCCGACCTGCGGCGAAGCCTCCGCACCGATGGAGATGCGCCGCTGGGCAATCCAATCCGCGGAAAGCAGCTCGCTCGTCGGCAACGTATTGAAATCGGGATCGCCCAGATGCACGGCGCGATCCGCAAAGCCCCGGCGCAGAGCTTCGATCCACCAATGCACGGCGCGCGCGCCCACCCCGGCTCCTTGGCTCAAACCCAAGTCCGCTTTCAACGCCATATCGGTTTGGCGTTCTGAATCGAGTGGGAACCCGTCCAGGAGTTGCAAGCTTTGCAGCAGCACCAAACCGCCTGAACTGGGCGGCGGCATGGTGATCACTTCGTAGCCGCGATACCAACCGCGAATGGGTGCGCGCCACTTGGCTTGGTAACGCTCGAGATCCGATAGGTCGAGCACCCCTCCGGCACTTTGGATCGTATCCACAAGGGCCCGCGCACTGGTACCCGAGTAGAAGCCCCCCGGCCCTTGCCTGGCAATGCGCTCCAGCGTGCTTGCCAAGGCGGGTTGGATGTGACGCTCACCCTCGCGCAGGGCTCGCCCGCCCGGATAGAAGTGGCGCCTGGCAGCGGGATTGCGAATCATGCGATCCAGGCTGCCCTCTAGGGCAAGGTGGTAGGCAAGCCAGGCATCCACCCGGTAACCGTCGCGAGCCAAACGGATGGCGGGCTCGACGACCAAAGCCCAGGGCAACTCACCCAGATCCTGATGGAATTGCCACAAGCCCATGGGGCTCCCGGGTACGCCCACAGCCAGGGGGCCGACGCGAGCCAGTTCCGGCGACATGCGCCCGCTCGGGCTGAACAGTGCGGCGGATAGCCCGCTCGGCGCCGTCTCACGAAAATCCAAGGCGCGCGGATTCTCGCCGCCGTGCGGGACCCAAATGGCGAAGCCCCCGCCGCCCAAGTTTCCGGCTTCGGGGTAAACAACGGCCAAGGCAAAAGCCGTGGCCACGGCGGCGTCCGCGGCATTGCCGCCCATTTCCAAAATGTCGAGACCGACTTGGGTCGCCAGCGGGTGCTCGCTGACCACCGCTCCCGCCGCCGGCTTGGGGTACTCGAGTTCGCGCCCCTGGGGAAACGAGGCACAGGCTCCCGACAGTAGGAATGCAAGCAACCCAAGGCTGCGATGGATGGACACCCCAAGGCTGTGTGCCGAAGCGCGATGGCTGCGCTCTCTGCGGGTACCTGCGTCAAGCATTCTCAATGGGTTCTCCAGGTAACGTGTACTTACAGGCGGCGTTTACTTTGTGGCGACGCCCAATCTCCAGCGGCGTGTATTCGGGAGCAGCGTGCATTTGAGTGCGGCGCTCTGCGGTCCGGCTCGCGGCACATGTTGCGCAAGGGCCCATTTGCGACCGTTTCCAGCGCCCTAGCAACGACAAGCCGAAAGGCCGCTAAAGCCTGGATTCGAAGCCGCTGCCGCGTCCGCCGCCCTCATCCTGAATCTCCTCAACGGTGACGCCCCGCTCGCGCATGTACTCGACCGATTCCGCAATGGCCTTCTCATCCCCCTCGATCTCCACGGCTACCAAGGCCATTTGCTCGGTAATACTCGCTGCGCGAATATTGGGCACCACCCCGAACTTTTCGTGCAGCGTGTGGCTGATGATGGGTTCTTGAATAAGGTTCTGGGGGAAGGTGCAAAAATATTTAGCCATAGCCTTAGTGGCAGGGGCGTCAGTCGAGTCGACCGCGCCGATTGAATCGCGACGAACTCGCTGCCCGTGCGATGTAGTGAAGTGGGTCCGTTTGGAAGCCGGCCCGCCGGGAGCAAAGTCTGCGCCGATGCGGAGTTGGCTAGGTTCAAAGTGGCGGATCAATTGTCGACAATCGAGCGCCGCAAATCAGCCGTTTGGGATTCTTTTCCTAGGATTCCCATTGGGCCGAGCTTTCGCGGTCCCCCACGGCTGTCGAGCCGCCTGTGGCCGCCAAGCCCAATGCCGCCTGCCGCAAGTCGCGAACTCGGCGGCGCCCAAGGGTCCAGGACGCACATCCCAACAAAAGCGCGACAGGTCCCGCAAGTTTCCCTCTATAGGGCGCGCGCCGATCGGAAAACCACTCCGTCCCGGCAGCGTCGTAAATCGCCCGATGCCGGCTCCAATCCACGCCCGCGCACTCCATCGCGAAGGTCACCACCGATGCATCGAAGACCCTGGCCGCCCAAGCCGGCGATTGACGCGCCAGGGGGGCCGAGATGAAAGGCAGGCCGGCCAAAATGGCGATCAGCGCAAAGCTGGCCCCGAAAGCCGTTGCCGGACGTCGCGCGAAGCGACCGATCCCAAGCCCCGTTGCAAACAAACCGGTCAGGGCCACGATGCCCCAGGCGGGGTCGGGCAGGATGAACTCGGTTGTATTCGTAAAGGGTAAAACCAACATCCAGCTGGCCGGTAAGAGCACGGCAAAGGGCCAGGCCGACAATCCGCGCGCACCGCACCAAATCCCGAGCGACGGCGCCAGCAGTGCCCACCAAGCGATCATTCCAAGGGAACCGCGCACGCCCAATGCCAGGGGCAAAAGCCCGGCACATGCGCACAGGGAAACTTCGAGCATCTCGCCTCGAATGCGCCGGCTGTCCGTTTCGCTAATTGACTTCCCCATGGATTTGACACTGTTATAGATTTGACACTGTGAAGTACGCGGAATCCGATTGCTCAGCGCAAGCGAGACTGAGCTTTTCGAGCCGAGTCACCGGATTCCAATCAACGCGCGGGAGCGAAAGCCGTTCGTTTCTCCGATTTGAGCTCACGGGTCCCCCTCCCCTGTAGGACTTGTCCTCGCGCCATATCGGCTCGAAAGCAGCGCAATGCGAAAAACGCAATGGCTTGAATGCTGTCTGGCTCTCCACGTGCGCCCGCAAGCGAGGTGAGGCACTTGGCCATCTGAACACGGCCGCGCCCACAGGCTGGCGAAGTTTAAACTGCGGCCATTCACCGCAGCCAAGCGCAATTGTGTGCATATCGGGCCAAGCTGGCGCCGAAAGCTGGCCAGTCTCCGCTCGGGAGCGGTAGCCTGGGCCGACACGAATGGCCACACCAGGCCCGGAGCCCACGCGGCTCGAACCCTCTGCGATTCGGAAGCAGGGAACCACACCATGCAGCTGCAGCCCCCAAGCGACACAGGCTCCACCCCCCCGCAACCCCTAGGCGCCAGGATGCCTCGGGCCCTGTGGACCGGTGCCCGCAACAGCCTGTTGATGGGCTCGCTCGCGTGCCTCCTCTTGGCCCTCGCGAGCTGCAACCAAGCGCCCAGGCCCGACATCCTGCTGGTCAGCCTGGACACCCTGCGCGCCGATCATTTGTCGAGCTACGGCTACCACCGCCGCACCAGTCCCTTTTTCGATCAGCTCGCCGCCCAGGGATTGCGTTTCGAAGCGGCGCGCGCTCCCGCCAGCAACACGGCACCCAGTCACATGAGTTTGTTCACGGGACTCGATCCCGTGGCCCACGGCGTGCGTCCGGTGGATCCGGTCTTGCTGGCCAAGGGCGAGCGCACATTGATAGCGCTCTCGAGCGAAGTCGCAACCCTGCCCGAACACTTGCAGCGCGCGGGCTACACCACCTTGGGCTTGATCGACAACGGCTTTGTGATGCCCGGCATGGGTTTCGGTAGAGGTTGGGATTACGTCAAGAATCGGCGCACAACACTGGCCGAAAAACTCACCCAAGCCGGTGTGCGCGTGCGCGAAGCCGATGCGGACACGCCCCTATTTCTGTTTTTCCACACCTATGCGACCCACGCGCCGTATTTGCCGCCTGCGGAGATTCACGGCACCTTCGCGAATTCGCAGTACCAAGGCGTTTATCGCCAGCGCTACGAAGAGTTGGTGAAACTTCCGTTGGAGGAAGCCTGGCGCAAGAAGGCCACATTCCTCGCGCCCTTCGAAGGCAGCAACGCAACCGACTTGGCTTTCCTGGAAGCCATCTATGACGAGGGCATCTTGCACGCCGATTGGGGCTTGCGCCGACTGTGGAGTTTGTGGAGCAGCCTGCGCGATCCGGAAAACACGCTCTTGATTGTGCTCTCCGATCACGGCGAGGGATTCCTTGAGCACGGCAACCTCGGTCATCAGTACGGACCCTACGGTGAGCTGATTGACATTCCCTTATTCATGCGCGGGCCCCATATCGTCGCCGGTGTCGAGGCGACTCCGGTCAGCTTGACCGACCTCTTGCCCACCTTGCTCGAACACCTCAATTTGCCCGGCGCCCAGGGCCAGGGCGAGTCCTTCGCGCCGTTGCTCCGCACTCCATCCAAACAGGCGGCGGCGCGCCCGACTTTCAGTCAACTCGATTCCAAACGAGGCTTGGTCGATGCCGTCGCCCTCGGCGACTTGCGCTTGATTCGCCGCAATCGAGACGGCGAACTCAGCTTCGAATTGTTCGATGTGAGCCAAGACCCCGAGGAAGCGCACGATTTGCAAGCTGAGCGCCCAGAGGACCTGGCCAAGTTGAAGCAATTGCTCGAGCAGCGTGAGCTACTGGGTCGCACACTGCGACGCTCCAAACCACCCGAAGGCGGCGGTACACTCGACCCGCAAGAAGAAATCGATTTGCGTGCACTCGGCTATTTGACCGAAACGGGCGAGCAAAACGATTGACCTGAAACCTGGCTGCCCGTGGGCGCCAAGCGCAGCAAGCCCGCGCGCCAGCTGCACAAACTTACTCGGAATCCATCCCCCCCCCCCACGTCATGGCCGACCCAGAAGAATCGGGCTTCAAAAGCTTCAAGGATTTGATCCGCGCGCGCGGGGGCGAACCCGCCGAGGACAAAAAGCCCGCTGCAGATCCCGGTTGGACGCTCGAGAGTGAAGGTCAGAACCAAGCCTCGGATGAACTAACGGAACAGGCCGTCGAGTCCGCCGCTCGCGATCGCATCAGCGCCCGCCCCTCTGCCTTTGGCGCCATGGACAGCGGCCCGCCGCCCTATGCCGATCCCGACTCGGAAGAGATGCAGCTGTTGCACTCCTTCCGCGTGCGAACGGTCTTTCCGAAGGATGTCCTCAAGGAGGTGGGCAGCTTGCCCTCCGACCCCCGCTCCGAGGACTTGAAGGATCGGCTCGACCTGCGCGGACAAACCATCTTCACCATCGATGGCGCCGATGCGAAGGATTACGACGACGCGATTTCGATTCGCGAGCTTGACGACGGACAGGTGGAGGTCGGGGTCCACATCGCCGATGTCGGGCACTACGTGCAACCTGGAACTGCTTTGGACGGCGAAGCCCTGGCGCGCGGCACCAGCGTTTACCTGGCCGACCAGGTAGTCCCGATGTTGCCCGAAGTTCTGTCCAACGGACTTTGCTCACTGGTGCCCAAGCGCGATCGACTGGCTTACTCCGTGCACATGGTCTTCAATCAGAAGGGCGAACGCACGGCCTCGCGGGTCAACAAGAGCGTCATTTGCAGCGTGCAGCGCAATACCTATCGCGTGGTCCAAGAACTCTTGGACGGC
>JAJDES010000169.1 GCA_029259675.1 Planctomycetota bacterium | reverse complement strand
TTTTTATCGCGTCGGCACGGAATCCACGCGCACCTCCAAGGGCACGGGGCTCGGCCTGCACCTGGTGGCCCTGCACGCCCAGGCCCTGGGGGGCCGGGCCAGCGTTCACGCCCGCGAGGGCGGTGGCGCACTCTTCCGCATCAGTTTTCGCGAAGCCGGCTAATCGAGCCCCGGACGGAATTCCGATCGAATCCCAGCCTGGGATAGCTCAACCTCACGCGCGGCTATGGGGTATCTTGTAGCCCCATTGGCGCCCAAAATAGCGCCAAAGATCCCCATCGGCGGCGACCTGCTGTCGCCCAAGCCCCGGGTCCCGCAACTCGAGTTCCCAAGCCTTGCCCAGCAGCAAATTCCAAACACCTTCGGCATGGCGTCCCGCGCGCTCGCTCCGCCGCGGAACATCGAAGCGACGGACCCCGGACTCGAATCCAATCTTGAATAGAGCAAGCCACAACAGCTCGGCACATCGCACCAAAGGCATTCCAGCGCCGGCCCCCGGCGCTGCGGTCTGTGCGCGGAGGATGTCCGCTTGAGTCCCATACCCGGACTGGCAGCCTCGCTCCCCGAAGGCGCTCTGGAAGACGTCAACTGCGGCTTTTGCGACAGCGCGGAACGCAGCACCAAGTTCACGGACGGACCCTTTTCCGTCGTCACATGCGCCCAGTGCGGTTTGACCTACGTGACTCCGCGCCTGACCGACGGCGACCTGATCGACCACGTTTACAACGAGGGCTACTGGACTTCCGACGCGGCCAAAACGCGCGGCTACACCGATTACCGGCGCGATGAACCGCTCTATCTAAAAACCTATCGCCGCCGCTTGGCCGTCATCAAGCGCCACTTCAGCAAGCCCGGACGCGTGCTGGATATCGGCTGCGCGGCCGGTTTTTTCCTGCGCGTCATGCGCGATGAAAGTTGGCAGGTAACTGGACTGGAACCGTCGGAGCCGATTCGCAATAAGGCCCAGCAGGCCTTGGGAGCTGGAAACGTGCGCGCCGCGCTGCTGCACGAAGCGGGGTTTGAAGCGGGCAGTTTTGACCTCATCACGCTTTGGGATGTGCTTGAACACATTCCCGATCCAGTCGCAGCCATCTCCGAAGCGCGGCGCCTCTTGGCCCCCGGCGGCAAGCTCCTGATCGAAACCCAAAATGTAAACAGCCGCGCGGCCAAGGTTTTGGGCTCGCGCTGGCAGCACTACAAGCACGCTGAGCACATCTACCACTTCAATCCCGAAACCCTGGCGGCCATTTTGGATCGGGCGGGCATGCGCGTGCTCGAAAACACCCCCAAACTGGGCGGCAAGTATGTTTCCCTCGGCTTCATTGCCGAGCGCGCCGGCCGGCTTCACCCCGCCCTCTCGCTCTTGTTATCACCGCTTAAGCTGCTGGCATCCGCCTCGGTGTACGTGAATCTCTTCGACGAAATGATTGTCGTGGCCGCTGCGGCCGATCAACCGAGCTGAACGCGTGGAGTGCACCGCCTACGAGCAGTTTCGCGACCTGGAAGAAACCCACTGGTGGTTTCGGGGCCGGCGAACCGTTTACTTCGGACTCTTGCGTCATTACTTGGCGCAAAACAGACCGGCTCGTGTGCTCGATCTGGGTTGCGGGATGGGCGGCTTCCTACCCGGCCTGGCCCAATTCTGCGAGCGCGTGTACCCCGCCGACATCAGCGTGGAAAGCTTGGTCCATTGCACCGAGCGAGGATTTGATCAGGGAGTCGTCGTCAACGGCTACACGCTGCCCTACGCCGACAATAGCTTCGACCTGATTTGCATGTTCGATGCCATCGAACACATTCCGGACGACAACTGCGTCATGCGCGAAGTTGCGCGCGTCCTGCGCCCCGGCGGCTCGATCTTCGTCAGTGTCCCGGCCTATCAATTCTTGTTCGCAAACAACGACCGTATCGCCCAGCACCAACGCCGCTACACGCGCCCGCGTCTGAATAAAGTCTTCGAACAGGCCGGCCTGCAAGTACAGCGCAACACGCACACCAACGTGTTTCTTTTCCCGCTGATCCTGCCGGCTGTACTCGGCATCAAAACGCTCGAAAAACTTTTCTCCAAGCAAGCCGACCCGCAGCACACGAATCTCTCCTGGCCGATTCCGAAGTTCGTGCACGACGGATTGCACGCGATCTTCGCGGCCGAGCTACCCTTCTCCAAGCGCTTCGACTGGCCCGTTGGACACTCCATCGCAGCCGTAGCCCAAAAGCCAAACGCCTAGTCCGGCTCCAATCGGGTGAAGATCACCCGGCGTGTAGCCGCTTAGATTGATCCGACACCCAGCCGTTTCGACACACCCAGCCGTTTCCGCTGGCTGCGCAGCGACTAGCCTCGCAGCGTTCGCGAGGTGCTAGGGCGCGGGACTTGGGTCCTCATCTTCGTCGCCGGCCAGGATTTCAGCGGCCGTTTTGCCATCCAAGAGCAGGCCGCACTTGGTCAGCAGAGTATCCGGGGAGAAGTTGGCCTCCGCGAATTGGCTCATCGTGACAAAGCGCTCATTGCCGGTCAGGTCCTTGTATTCGACCGGCGTCATGGTCGCAATGTCGCGCGGGCGCGACCCGTCGGAACGCACGAGGTACGCAACCTTCTTTTCGAAGTCGAGACCCGGCTCCGCCAGGGTGCCCTGCTCCAAAAATCCGAGCGCGATTTGCGAGCGAATGTAGGCGGGGGCGCCTTCCTCCAGGCTCGCACTGCTGTCCTTTTGGGTCATCCAGTCGCGTCGGCCCACGGTCCAACCGCGCGCTGCGGCTGCAGCGATGAAAGCATCTCTGTCGGCGACGTGCTGCTTGGATGCGGTCTCCATCTCATCGTCAGCCGTGAGACCCTCGATCTCAGCCACCAAATCGTCGAGTTCGTTCTTGGCCGAGTCGCTGACGGAAGCTTCGCTGAGCTCGTCCGCAACTTCGTCTGCCATGTCCTGGGCCGCGTCACCGATAAGGTCACCGGCGCTTTCCAGCGCGGAATCCTCTTCGCCATCTTCGGCGACGGCAAACTCGGAACGCAATTCGTTCAAGGCCTCCAGTGCAAGTTCACTGGAGCGATCCTCCACCCACATCTCGACAACGTCTTCACGCAGCTCTTCAAAGGGCGGAATGAATGCGTCGGTGCGCTCGACCAATCGGGCGAAGCGCAGACCTTGCTCATCAACCAACAGGCGCGAAGTAAAGGCGCCCGGCTCAAGACTGCGCAGGTAACTGCCCAGGAAAAGGCCGCCCCATTCCGCTTCG
>JAJDES010000168.1 GCA_029259675.1 Planctomycetota bacterium | reverse complement strand
CTCCCCAGCTCTTTGATTGTCTTGTACCGTTCGCGGAAACTCATGTGAGATTGTCGACTTCGAGCGCTAGTCGTATTCGATTGCAAGGGGACAAGCTGAGCGGGGCTGCTGCATGCCTCAAACTCCAGAACATTGGCGGTGGCATGGAAAGGGCCCGATTCCATGCGCGCCACGCAGTCCGAAATCATCAGAACGCGAATCCTCTGCCACTCCCTCGAGTTAGCAGCCCGATTGCTTTGCCGTCAGTCCCTTAGGAACTTGCTCTCTTGATCGGCACCTTTCGCGATCAACTTGGGGAAATGATTTCCCGTTTTGAGAGCGCCGCACAAGGTCCGCGGGAGGGCCAATTGGTGAGCACCCGATAGGCTTCCAATTGGTAGTGGAATGCCCGCGCAATTCGCCCGTGAATATCCCTGCAATGGGATTTTGGCCACGAGTGGGAATTGGGTCGGCAGCGGCTTGGTACTGCGCCAAAATCCACTTAAAGCATCGAAGCCGCACGAGGAATTCCACCCATTCGCGACTCCGCCTTCAAAAAAATTAACTCGGCAGAATCGGGAGGTTGTTGGGGTCCCATTCGCCGGGACCGGGATCCACAACTTTGGGAGCCGGCGGCAGCTCCAGCCCGAAAACTTCGCAGACGTGCTTCACCACCAGCACTTGGAACAAGAGACTGCCGGGCGGCAGGTCCGTGTGTTGATCCAAGTTCGTCATCACGCCCGGATCAAAACCACAGGGCTTGAAATTTCGAAAGGCGTTCAAATTCGAACGCAAGTTGAGTGCAAAGCCGTGGTAGGTCACCCACTGCTTGGCTGAAACTCCGATCGAGCAAACCTTTTGATCCCCAATCCAAACGCCCGTGGCCCCCGCCCGCCTGCTTCCGCTCACCTCAACCTCAGCCAAGCAGCGAATCACGACCTCCTCCAAATCGCGCAGGTATCGGTGTAAATCTCGTCTTCCGGGGGGAAGCTCAAAAATCGGATAGGCAACAAGTTGACCGGGTCCGTGATAAGTCGCCTCGCCACCGCGCTCCACCTCAACGACCGGGAAATCCACCTGGGGCCAGGCTTCCCGCTTGGTACCGCGACCGACCGTAACGACGTCTTCGTGTTCGGTCAGAATGAGCACATCGCCGATCTTGCCGGCAATGCGTTCGGCGACCAATTCCTTTTGAAGCTTCCACGCGTCTTCATAGCGCGTGTAGGAAAGCTGGCGCACTTCGAGTGTGCCCGGAGCATGGGCGCGAGCCTCGGGCTCCGGGCCGGGATTCGATCGATCCGGCTCATTGCTGTTTGACATCGGGAGCCCTGCGGAAATCAGCTTAGTGGTGGACGTGCCGAGCCCGCCGACCCAATGCAGTGACTTGCCGGTAGCACACTCACCTACTGCTTTTGAAAGATGTGAATGGCCATTTTGTGCACGGACTCCGCTGCCTCCATCATGACTTCGGGCAAAGTCGGGTGGGCGTGAATGGTGCGGGCAATATCTTCCGTGGTGGCGCCCATCTCGATCGCCAAAGCCGCCTCGGCGATGAGTTCGGTGACTTCGGGTCCAACCATGTGCACGCCCAGAACTTCGTCAGTTTTGGCGTCAGCGATAATTTTCACGAAGCCTTCGGTTTCCATCAGGCTCATGGCGCGTCCCGAAGCCGCGAAGGGAAACTGTCCCGTCACGATTTCGTGCCCCGCTTCCTTGGCTTCGCCCTCTTGCATGCCGACCGAAGCCATTTCCGGTGCTGTGAAGATGACCGCCGGAACACAGCGCACGTCGTATTCCTCAGGCTGGCCTGCAATGACTGCAGCAGCCACAAGACCTTCCTTGCTGCCCTTGTGGGCCAGCATCGGTTGGCCTGCGATGTCACCGGCGGCGTAGATGTTCGGCACGCTGGTGCGCATTTGCTTGTCAACGGCCAGAAAGCCGCGCTCGTCGACTTTCAAACCGACATTCTCCAGGCCCAGTCCGTCGCTGAAAGGTTTGCGCCCGACGGTGCACAGTACTTGATCGCAAGTAATGGTCTCTTCGCCCTTGGGACCTTCGACGCGCACTTTCAACTGCTTGCCTGCGACCTGATAACTCTTGGCTCCGGTTTTGGCCAAAAATTTGATCTTCGACTTCTTCATCGAGCGCTCAATGACCTTGACGCAATCGCGATCCTGTCCGGGAAGCGCTCCGGGAGTGAATTCGACTACGGTCACTTCGCTGCCGAGCTTGCGATACATCATGCCGAGCTCAAGACCGATGTAGCCGCCGCCGATCACCAAGAGATGGGCGGGAATTTTGCTCGGTGCCAATGCCTCGGTTGACGACCAAACGTGTTTGCCGTCGAAGTCGAAGCCGGGAATAGCCGTCGGTACCGAGCCCGTGGCGATCACGATGTCGTCGCACTTGAGCATCTGTTCGCCGTCGGCCCCCTTCACGCGCACCGTGTTGCGATCGACGATTTCCGCCGTTCCCTTCACGCTCGTGACCTTGTGATTCTTGAAGAGCCCGCCGATTCCGCCGGTTAGCTTCGCAACGATCCCAGCCTTCCACTCAACCAACTTCTTGGCGTCGAGCTCCACGTCCTTGGCGGTGATCCCCATGGCCGAAGCATGGCGCATCTTTTCCAGCAGCGCTCCGGCGGCAATCAATGCCTTGGAGGGAATGCAGCCGACATTCAAGCAGGTCCCCCCCAGGGTTTCCTTCTCGACAACGGTGACTTCTTGGCCCAGTTGCTTGAGGCGAATGGCACAGACGTATCCCGCGGGACCGGCTCCAATCACGACGACCTTGCGCGAACTCATCGGCGATTTGCTTATGGCAGAGAGCCCCGGTTAGCAGGCGGGCTCGACGGAATGGGGATGCGAGTCGGTGGACTCGCGAGTAAGTAGAGGCCTGGAGCGCAAGAGCTCAAGCAAATGCGCGCGAGACGAGGTTTCAACGATCGCCGCATCCGATGGGTCCGCACCGTGGCGAGCCGCTCGGCCCGCTTCAATGCTCGGACCGATATTGGATGGGCGATCCAGCTTGGGATCTAAAGGGGGAAGGCGCCGTCACCCTTCTGGGCTTGGCCCAGACGTTCGGCGACGCGCAGGAATTCGTTGTACTGTACCCGCAGGTGCCGCGGCACCTCGGCGTACACATCTTCCACCAGGGACTTGAGCGCCATCGGCGGCGCGGCTTCCTGGTGATTGATCTCGGCATCAAGCGTGGTCAATAGACGTTCGCGCATGGACTCCAGCTCGCCCTCGCCCAATATCGATTCGTTCCGCAAGTACTCGGAGTAGCGCTGGATCGGGTCGCGGCCGCGCCACTTTTCCACTTCGGCTTCGTCCCGATAGACCGTGGGATCGTCGGAACTGGAGTGCCCCATCATGCGATAGGTTTTCAGCACCAGGAGCGACGGCTCGCTGTGCTTGCGCGCGCGTTCGACCAACGTCTTCATGGCTTCATAGGTCGCGAGCACATCGTTGCCGTCAACCGTATAGGCATCGATTCCGTAGGCCACGCCCTTGTCCGCGTAGGAACTGCAGGCGGTCTGTTCCTCCGATGAAACCGAAATGGCCCAACCGTTGTCCACGAGTACAAAGACAGCCGGTACTTTCCAAACGCCGGCAAAATTCATCCCGGAGTGAAAGCCGTTTGAGCTGGAGGCGCCGTCGCCCAAGAAAATAGCGTGGACTTGGTCCAAGCCCTGCCGCTTAGCTGCGAAGGCGGCACCGACCCCGTGCGCGATCTGGGTCCCAATCACCGAAGACCAACTCGGATAATTCGAGCCCTTGTGCTGAAAATGATTGCACATCTGACGACCCTTCGCGGTGTCGTTCGAATTGCAATACATCTGAGCGATGTACTCACTCAAGGGCAATCCGCGCATCAAAGCCGCTCCGCCTTCGCGCAGGCCGGACCACATCCAATCCTGGGGTTGCATGCCCGCGGCGGACCCGATCATTGCCGCTTCCAGTCCCAACATCGAGCCCACGAAACCGATCCGCCCCGCGCGCTGCAATTTGAGCATGCGCTCATCCACACAGCGCACGAGCAGCATGTGCTCGAGCAAGCTGAGCCGAAACTTCTTCGAATACCGAGGCATGCGGTCACAGGGCTTGCCGTCGGGATCGACGAGTTGCTTGGCGATTGAGGATTGCACGATTGGGGTAGCTATGGGCCTAAGACAATGGAGGTGCGACTGGCTTTGCGCGCAGCGGCGATCACACCGCTTGGGCGCTCCGGGCGGCACCGGAGTTGCGCTGGATTGAGCACCGCGC
>JAJDES010000167.1 GCA_029259675.1 Planctomycetota bacterium | reverse complement strand
GCTGGAGCCAAGTCGGGGCAAGTCGGCGCACAAGCTTTGCTGCGGGCCCTTTCACCACGGGGCCGGATGGGGTTGGATGGCGTCCCATGGGTGCCTTGATCAGCACGAATTCGGGAGCGGGGGGCCGTGCGGGGGACGCTCCGCCAGGATCGGGGGCCGCGGGCGTCGCAACTGCGGCGGGTCCGGGCGCGGCCGTGTCGAGCCAGTCTGGGCCCACGGAACGAGTCTGGAGTCGACGCTGGGATCGACTGGCCCTGGCCGTGCTGAGCGTTTTCGGGGGCCTCTTGCTCCACAGCGCCTGGAGCGTCGGCCCGACCTACGACGAGCATTACTACATCGCCTCGGGCTATGCCTATTGGCAGGAGGGCGACTTCGCCCTCAATCGGGAGCATCCGCCGCTGGTGAAATTGCTCGTGGGCTTGCCGCTGCTCTTGGCCCCGGATGTGCATTGGAGTGGTCACGCGGGTGAATTGCTTTCCTACCCCGTGGCGTTTTTCTTCCAGCGCAACGGCGAGCACATCGATCGCAACCTGTTCCTGGCGCGGCTGCCCCTGTGTTTCCTGAGCACCATTCTGGCCTTCGCGCTGTGGCGCACGGCGCGGCGCATGGTCGGGAGCTTGCCGGCACTCTTGGCGCTTGCGGCCTTCGCTTTCAATCCGAACGTGCTGGCCCACGGCCCGTTGGCGGCCTTGGACTCGGGACTGACCGCGTTCTTGTTTTTCGCCGTATTGGCCTTTTGCAACGCGCTGTCGCAATTCACTTGGAAGCGAGTGCTCTGGTCCGGGATCGCCTTCGGCCTGGCCAACTTGGCCAAGTTCACCTCGTTGATCCTCGGCCCCTTCACGTTTGTCCTGGCGCTGGTCGCCTTTTGGCGCGGCCCGCGCAAGCCGGCACTGATCACCCTCTTGGCGACTTGGTTGATCGGCCTGTCCGTCTTTGCTGCCGGCTACGGCTTCGAGATGAAGAGCATTGCCCAGGTCTGGAGCCGCGGCAGCTACCAAGCACCCGCTGCCCGTGAAGAAGTGGGCGCGGACCGAGCGGAGCTGCTGCGCGAGGTCGCAACGTGGAGCCAGCCCACGGCGGAAGCATTGCGCGATGCGCAAGATGAACAGACTTGGTTGGAGACGGCGCAATCGTCCATGCAGAGCAAGGTCCCTGGGGAGCGGCGCGCCGGTCGCACGCTGCTGAAGATTTTTGAGAATGCGGATGGACCAGCGCGCAAGCGAGCCTTTGCCGTGGCGCTGGAGCACGGCGGCGAATTCGATCCCGAGCACACGCAGCTTCTGGCGAGCTTGGCGGGTTTGCACTTAACCACCGAAGAGGGGTGGCGCGCGTGGTACGCAGCCAATCGCGAGTTGCCTTGGGATACGCGCATCTTCACCCAGGATTGGATTCGAAGTTTGGTGCGCGGCACATTCGGAGACGGCAAGCCGGTGCCGCTCTTGAGCGCGTTTAAGGGCATTGATTATCAAATGAATCAGGCCCGAGTGGGGCACGGCACTTACTTTCGCGGGAGGGTTTTGCCGGCGGGTTCCGCTTTCGAAAACGGCAACCCGCATCCCGAATACTTCGCGGTGGTGATGGGCGTGAAAAATCCCCTGGCTTGGCTCGTGGCCATCGCCCTGGGTTTTGTGGCTGCGCTCGGTACCAAGTCCAAGTGGAGCGCCGTTGAGCGCTTGGCCTACGTGGGCTTTCCACTGGGACTGTTCGCGATGTTCTCAGTCGGTAGCGCACTTTTGGGCGTGAAGTATGTCCTGCCCATCTTCCCCTTCATGGCCCTGTGGATCGCGCCGGCGGCGGGGCGTTGGCCGCGCGTCCTATCCGTTCTGATGTTGGTTGCCATCGCGGAATCGATCTGGATTCACCCCAGGGAGCTGATGTACTACAACGTCGCCGCGGGCGGACCGCTCGAGGGGCCCGCGATTACGGTCGTCGGCGACGATTGGGGCCAGGGCGTGCGCGAACTCGGTCGTTGGTACGCCGACAATCGCGACTGGGTTGACGCAGCCGGCGGGCTTTATTGCGACCCGTACACGCGCGCGGATCGCGCCGCCTTCGGATTGCAAGACACGCAGCCCGTGCGCGAGGGCGTGCGCGGAATCGTCGCCTTGCACGCCATTGACGCCCAGCGCGAGCGCGATCGTTACGCCTGGCTGGCGCAGCACGAGCCGATTGCTCATTTGGGCTACAGCGTTTTGATTTACGACACACGCTGAGACTTGCGTGCCCAGCGCACAGTGGCGCTCATCCCGATCACTCGGGGTTTTGGAGCGGTGCGCTTGGCATCGCGCCGAGGCAAGCGCGAACCGGTCAGAGCCCGCTTGAGTCCATGCATCAACAGCCGAAGCGCCGGTTCAATCGTCGGGGCCCTCGTTGTCCAAGTAGCCGAGGCTTTCGAGCTGCTCTGCGTATTCGGGATCTTGGATCTCTTCGGTCGGAGGACCCTCTTTCACCATGCGGTAGGCGTCGTTCAACAGCAGCTTGAATTCGGCGTGAAGCTCCTCGTGCTCGGCAGCGCCTGGATCCAGCCAATTGGGCGTCGTCGGATCGCTGTCGTCGTATTCGGCCAGGTTTTCGAGCTCTTGGAACCAACGCGCTTCTCCGCGCCAGGGAGCTTCCTTGCGCACCCAGGGTTTGGGCGTCGTGCGAAACCAGTAGCGATGGTTGCGGGTGCGCAAACTGATCGCCAACTTGCTTTCA
>JAJDES010000166.1 GCA_029259675.1 Planctomycetota bacterium | reverse complement strand
TCGCTTTCCGGTCCGCCGGAGATAAGCACCTCACCAGGGCGGGCCGAGCCCTCGGCCGTTGCCCGCAAGCGCTGCACAAATTCCGGCCGCTCCTCGTAGGCGGGAACGCTGCGCCAATCGCCGGCTCCCTCCGGCGGCATGCCCCCGGCCTCAAGTGCGTCGAATTCGGCTCGCTCACTTTCGTTCAATTCAAATGCCTTGGGCCAGCGCGCCAGATTCAAGCCCAATTTCAGGGCGCGCTCCTTCGCCAGCCCCAGGTAGAAGTTTGAGACGGCCTTGTGCTGCCAGAGACTTTGGTTGTCAATCCCCATCGCCGGGTGCAGGTTGACGTGGCGCAAATCCAATTCGTTCGCACCGATCTCGCTGGCCATTTGAACGAAGTCGATGGCTTCTTCAATGTTGTGCCGCGCGAGCACCAGATTCATGCGCAGCACAGGGTACTGCACATTCAAGCTGCGCTTTAATTCGGCCAAGCGTCGAATGTTGCGGATAACGATTTTGAATTTGGCGCCGACCCTTATGTCTTCAAAAATTTGTGTGCTCGCGCCGTCAATCGAGATTTGCATCCGATTGACCTGATGCTCGAAGAAGGCTTCGAGATTCTCATCCTTGAACAAGGTGGCATTGGTGACGAATTCGATGAACGGCACCCCCGCTTCGCGCGTGGCGCGCAGGGCATCCAAGAATGAATTCCCCATCAGGGGCTCGGACCCGCAGGAAAGCATGGCCGAACGGACGCGGGGAAGCAGTGTGCGCGTCATCTCCCGGTAGCGATCCACATCGATCTCCACGCGGGGTGCGAAAAAGACATTGTCGTCGGCAAAATGGCACATCCCGCAACGCAAATTGCACTTGTTAACCAAGTCGATCTGCAGCGACAGGTTTCGCTCCTGGCCGGCGGCTTGTCCGATTTCCGATCTGTCCATGCTGTGGGCGCTCAATTCGTCTCCAAAGGCAATGCGAGCCCAATCATACCGCCAACTCCGTGCGCTTGGCTGCAATCAAACGCACACTGTGGGGACGGTTTCCTTTTGAGCCTTCCCGATGCAGCTCCATCGGGCCGGACACCGAGAGGGCTCGGCAGAACCGGAGTCCCGATGGAGTTTGGGCGAGCCACCCGCTTGCACCCCCACGCCCGGCAGCACGGGCCCACCGGCGGCGAAACCGGAATTTTGCGCTTTGCCGCCTTGCATGGCGGCCTCGAATTGCCGGCGGAAATCGCCGCTTTGCAGTAGCCCCGGAAGTTGCCGCAGGGATCGCCGCCGGGATTCGCCAGCGGCGCAAGTTTTAACGCCCTGCTGAGTGTCGCGAGCGCCGGCCGTAATTGCATACACCTATCCACCTGAATATTGGGCTCCGCAAAATCCAATGGGGCTTTCGCTCGATCCGGAGTTGCAGCCAAGCACTCAATTAATCAACAAAATGAAACCGACCAACCGCAGCCGTCTATATCCAAATGCGGCAACCACAAAGTCGAGTTCGCTATTTGGAAATCATTAGCCGTGCGTAAATCATGACGCAAATGCAGTCCGGCGAATTGCGGCTCGTATTTGTAGACGGCAGACCTGATCGAAAAGCCAACTCCCACTTTTGAGAGTCCGATTCGATCTTTCAATTGATTGGCCCCAAAGGGCGGTTTCTTTGACCTTGCAGCCACGAAGTGCCCGCCATCGGCGGACAATAGGCATGTGCGGGTTGTCGAAAGCCTGTTGCCGAAATTAGCGGGTTGCGAATAGCATAATTCGAGGTCTGAGCCCGTGATTAGGAAGCGGACTCCAGCGCGAATAAGGAAGTGCGACTTTTGGGAGAGAAGCACGGCCAAAACAAATAAATCCTAGCCGGCGCATCGCAGCGCCAAGAGGAGAGATTCGTTGAGTATTTGTTCAAAATGGCGACGAGTGCTGCTTGCTGCACCACTCTTATTGTTATTAGCCGCGCCCGCAACGCTCAGCGCCTCCATTGCAGAGGATGAGTTTGTCCGGCCAAGTAAAATCGATTTCGGACTACCCGAGGGTGTCAAGTTGATGGGCTTGGTCCGCCACTTGATTAATCCTCAACTTAAAGCACCTGAAGATCTCGAGGCGCTGCTGCTCAATTCCAATCGAATACAAACGGCAGAATTTGTGGCCGCGCGCCGGGTTTTGGATCCCCAATCCATTGCACAGCTCGCCACGACAAGTGACCGCGGCCAAACCCTGTATTACTTCGAGCTCAAGCGGCTAATGACCGAGCTGATGAATCAAACGGCCTCCGATGAGCGCGCGTATACAGGGCTCTCGGATTTGGTTTCCGACAACGACGAAACCAATTATCCGATCCTGACGGTTGATGCCAAATCCTGGCTTGAGGGCGACGGCGAAAACGCCATCCTCGCAACCGAGATTACTTTCCGCGTATTTGTCCTCGGAGTCGTCGGCAGCGGCAACCAAATTTCTATCAAGACCTGCTCGCTGCAAATGGAGGACACTGCGATCGGGCGTGCTGCCTTGGGCACGGATGCGGTCGCATCATTCTGGGCGAGCGCCATGAGAGCGATGCAAGGCAAATTGGCTGTCTCCTATGCCCTAAATTCGGCTTTGCGGCCGGAGAAAGGCGACTGGACAGCTAAGCGTCCGATCATTCAAGCCAACACAACCGTGGAGTCCGACTCATGAATTCGAAGTTGAAAGCTGCGCCTGTGCTGTTGATGGGGCTAATGGCTTGTCAGATCCCTTCGCTACAAAATAAGACAACCGAATCGAGTAACTTTCGCGTGCGGATCCTCAACGCTGGGGGGCAAACGCAACTGGACACCCAAATGGCGCCGGGCAGCTTTGCCCGGGATGGAAGTTCAGCGAACAGATCCTCGCCGGAAGGGGCACTAGACACACCCGATCAAAAATTGAGCTACCAACTTGAGCTCAGCCGCGATGGGTCCGCAGAGACCCTCAAACTTCCATTCGGCCCGCCCCTGGGGAATTCTGATTCGCTGCCACTCATATCCGCTAGCGACAGAAAATTTGAATGTCGGATTCCCGTGCGCATCCTCGTTCAAATTTCAGATCGCTTGCTCGCTATGGAAGGTCAAAATTGGAGCAATTCCTTCGAACTGGTAGCTCAACAGGCACTTTCACGCACATTTGATCAAGCCACGATTCTCCAACTTGGTGCCAGCCAGCCAATTGAACAACTGCGCGAGCTGCTGCGGCCCAAGAAAAACAATTCCACCGAGACCGTAGAGCAAACCCAATTCATCCAAAGCCTTGATATGGGTGCGCTGCCCGAATTGATCGCCGAGGCCGTACTGGTCTTAGACCTAAATGACCAAAGCGCTTCAGGTAAGAGTCAACAATTGGTGGCCAGGCTCTTTGACTTCACCTTTGATTCCTACGCTTCCTTCGGAGCTTGGGAAAGATCGCTCATATTTGAAGAGTTCATCGAAATTGCTACCCCTTGTTCCTCGGTCGGCCTCATTGATGCATTTGGGGAAATCTCGCTGTCACTCCAAAGCAGCACGCGTGTTACCCGCTACTCCAGCCTGCTAGAGACATTTCGAATCAGAAATGAGGGCCGAAGTGAGTTCACAATCCGCGACGATGAACTCAATCCCTTCCTAGCTGAACTGTTTGTGATTCCTGAGAACGCCTCCATATTGGCTTCCGGTTTGCTTGGAGCCGTGCCGGCACGGCTGCAAAGTTCTGATTCGGTGGCCCACAAAGAAATTGAGGAATCGATTCTCTTTCCTTGCCCACCGGCTCCGGAACCCATCATCGAGGCTCAGGAGGAAGAGCTGGCAGCGGACGATTCGATACAACCGGAACAAGACACTGGTGAGGCATCCGATTCCCGACCGAACAATGACGAGCTAATTCAGTCTGTCTCAGACTCCCCTGTTGCGGAGGAAGACAAAACCGAATCAACCGATCCCATCACCATTGATGATTCGGACGTTGAAGAAGAGGGTGATTCAAATTCGGAGGAACTTGAGGCTGATCCAGACCGAGAGGACCCGCGACCGTGATCGCCCAATTGATTCTGCTGGCATGCATTCAAGCACAACCGACGACGGAGGCGAATCCGTCATCCATATTGCGGGCGGCAAAAGCTGAATGCGCATTAGTTGAAGCTCGCATCCAATCCTGGCGCACTGGCGAGCAGCCCGAGGACTTGGACCGAATGATCTTCGCTGCTCGAACTCAATTGCTTGGCTACTTGGCCGAACAAGTCAAAGTTCAGCAAGAACTTGAGCAGGAATTTTTTGACTTGTATTCGCACTGCTTCGCACGCTTGGCCCAAGACATACAACCTGCCCAAGAACGCTTCAATTTGGAGCAGCTCAAAGCGGAGGCAATGAACGTGGCAACGCACGTCAATCGCGAACATGACGCAGCGATCATTCTCAGCTGCAGCGATTTGGCCCAGCGACTCGAAAAACACGATTTAGCCTGGCAGTACTTATCCGAATTGGAGCGCGCCGGTATTTCGCAAGAACAAGCCGCGCAACTGCGTGAAGTGGCCCTGTTGGTTCTTGCGGAGTGGCCCGATGCGCCCTACCAAGCAACCTTTGCAGATCAGTTTCAAAAAGTATCCGTCGCACTGTTCAAGACGACTCCAGAAGACCGGCAATTGGCACTGGGCAAGGATTTGGCTTCAAGGTTGGGGAACTGGGCTGAGCAACTTGCCGAACAAGTCGCACAAAAAAGTTCTTCCCTCGATTTCGCCCCCGCCAACCGCCAAGTTCAGCTCTACAAAGTGGCGGAGAGTTTCTCTGGCCTAGTGGCGGCCGATGAGTGCTTCAAGGCCATGGCGAAGCTGGGCGGTCCGGTATTGATTCCAACGGAAACCCTCGAAGAGGAATTGTTATCGGATTACATCGGCGGCGAAGCGCAGCAGCCACGAAAAACGATTGGGATGGTTCAGGCGAACTTGGCAAGCTTATTTTCCATCGAGGATGAGCGCTCCCTCTCGAAGATAAAGCTACCGAGAGAGTTCGCATCGCTTACGCAGGAGAAGCTGTCCGCCCTCCTTCCGGAGGAATCGTTTGAACTCGCGCCCAATGGCAGCGCCGACCTTTTCTACCTGTTGCCGGGCAACTATCGCTTCGTATTGGATGCCAAAGATCCGCAATCGGAGGAAACCTCGGCGAGAATTGTGATTGAGATCTTTCACGACAACAAACTCTCCACCGTCAAGTGGCCGCCCTCTATCCCGTCGCAAATGACCTATGTTCGTCGCAAGACTAGCGACGGCTACTTCATTGACAGTCAGCCATGGTCCGTTGCAGAGATAGCGGCGCTTCTATCGCCGTGGAAGACGAATGCTTCAGAAAGTGAATTGTCTGACCTTTGGGGCCAATTGGAAACGGATTCGATCTTGAGTCGCCCAGAGGCGCCGGGCACAACGCAATCCGACCCCGAGTCCTACTTGGAAGAAATCCTGGGCGACCCCGAGTTAGCCTCACAACCTTTTTGGTTCGGTTATGAAAGCGCAGCGACTTTCAAACGAGTCGTCCTGCAACGCTCTTGGTCCAGACTGAAGAGTCCCTTGGAATTGGCACAGCCGGAACAAATTGAGCAAGCCACTGCCCTTGGTATTCTCGAATCCAATTCCTACGGGCACATTTGCAGCGACAGCTTGCTGGCGGGCAAAGACCCGGAGTTTGGTTCTCGTTACGTGTTGCGCTCCGTGCTTCCCCACAAGAGAGTGACTGGCGATGGTCTCTAAAAAATCATCCTCGCAACCCTTGGGTGCAGAAGCTCCGCTCGAGGACACGCTCATGGCGCCATCGGACGGCTCCATGACGCACACGCTGGATAAGACGCTCAACGATGTGTGGGACGAGTACGCACCGGTGAGCATTTCCACGCAGACGGCCAAGCCCAGTCAAGTGCAGGATACGTCGTGGGAGCCCAATCAACCGGCGTTACCCGATGACGGCGCCAAGATTGTTCGGCGCGTGGGTTTCGGAGCGCACGGCAGCGCTTGGCTCTTCAAATATCTCGGGTCGCTCGAAGTTCGCAAGTATGTGGACGTGGGCAAGGGCTCGGACTCCATGGCCTTTCGCGAAGCCGTACATTCGCGGCGTGTCGAGCACAAGAATGTGGTTCGAGTCTATGACGTCAGAAAAGCCAAACCCGACGACCATTCCGACAGCACCTACATCCTGCGAATGGATTACATCCCGGGCAAAGATCTGTCCCGGTCCGTCAAAGAAGATGGTGTCTTCAGCCTCAACCAAAGCACCATTTCACTTCTGTGCCAAATCCTCGATGCCCTGGAGTGCGCTCACGAACAAGGCGTGCTGCACTTGGATTTGAAGCCGTCCAATCTCTTGCTGCGCAAGGATCGCAGCGAAGTCTTGCTCACCGACTTTGGAATTTCAGATTCAGCGGGGCCCGGAGATCACCGCGTCGGCGGGATCAAGGGCACTCCGTTCTTCATGGCCCCCGAACAAACCCGCGGCGAGAAGGACCTGGGCCCAGCCGCAGACCTCTGGGGATTCGGAGTCACCGTTTACTTCTTGCTCAGCGGCCGATTCCCCTTTGCCTTCGGCAACAAGAGCCTCGCTTCGCTTTTCAAGATCATTCAACAAGATGAGCCGATTCCCCTAACCAAGGTAGCGCCGTGGGTTCCCAAGCGTTTTTGGGAGTTGCTCTCGGGCTTGCTCATTAAGGATCCGACCAAACGCTACGGATCCGCCAAAGAGATTCGGCAGCGGCTCGAAAGATATTGGGCCAGCATTGAATGCTCCGCCTGTGGCGAGGTCCACGTGGTCGGCGAATCGCAAAAGGACTGCGCCAATCCAAAGTGCTCCCAGGGCTCTCTGCCCGATAGCCAGGCCGTCACCCAAACACTGCGCGAGGCGGCAAGCGCCTTCTCCAAGTGCGACTTCGAGACCGCCCAAGAGCTCTGCTTGGAACTCAAGCAGCGCGAAGGTGCTGGCAATGAGCACGCACGGTCAGAAGCCTCGCGACTCCACAAGCGGACGGAAGAATGGCAAGCGCAACACGCGGAGGCGATTGCGAACGTTCACGCAGCCCTAGACAGCGGCCAACTAGTGAACTCATTCCACAAGGCTTTGGAAGCCTCGCGTTCCTTTTCACACTCCAAGCCGTTGCGCGATTTGCTCGGACAAACGGTTGAGGCCATTCAGAAGCACTACGAAGCCACGGATGCAGAAGTTGAAGCGCGCATCGTCAACACGGACTTCGAGAGTGCCCACGAATATCTTGACGTAAGCGATCAGTTGCGCGATGACGCTCGCGTGCGTCGCTTTGTATTCGGGCGCGAGGCTCCCGAGGACTCCGGTTTCGGCTACTTGCACCGCAGGGTGGAATCCAGCGAGAGAACCTTCACCGACATCCAAGGGCGCATCGGCCTGTCGATTGAAAAGCTTGACTTTACCAGCGCACACAACGCTCTGAATGAGCTCCAAAACCTTTTTCCCTCGGTGGCCAACCGCGATCGCATTCAAGCGCTAAAAGAAGCTGAACGAACCATGGTGTTCCTAGCGGAATACGATGATGAGCTCATTGACGAAGTCAGCTTGCGCGGCCGGATCCCCAATGGGCGCATGCTGCAGCTTTACAAGGCCAGCAAGTCTGCACGCTCGCTAATTGAAGAGTTCTCCCCCGCGCAGTACCCATCGTTGCGCAAAATCCTTGAGTTGCACGAAAAGCTCGAGGAGGCGTGCCGCTCGGTCCGCGAGCGCGTCGATGAGTGGGTCGGCAACGCAAAAGAGAAGTCCAAACTATTTGCCTATGCCGAATCGAAGGAGCTGCTCGATACCGTAGCCGACTTGGTGTTTTTGACCGACGTGATGCCGGCCAAGTTCCAACAGGAATTCAGGCAGCGTCGAATTGAGTGCACCACCCACATTGACGAATCCGAGCAGGCCTACAAGGCCGGTATCGAATTGGAGGCGGATCGGCACTACCGCAGGGCAATCATGGAGTTTGAGCGGGCACAACAATTGGCCCCGCATCAAAACCTAGACATCCCCCAGCACCTCGAAACTTGTCGCTCCAAAGCGGATCGCTGCACAACTCTGCTGTACGAGTGCGAAAATCTGTTTGAGCGCATCATGGACCCGCCACCGCACCTGCGCGATCTGCTCGCCTACTTGGAAAAGAGCAAGAACTTGATCGAATTGGCGGATGCGGAATCGTCCGAGACGCTGTTGACGAGCCTTGCTGACGGGGTGGAAACGTGGTTCCTGCACGAGACCCAACTCTTGATCGACGAACAGGCTTCCAGCGCTGACAACTTCATTGCGGTTCTGCCTCAAATCGCCAATTCCCTAAGTTCCGAACTTTGGAAGCGCATCCTGCAGGCCCATGAATCGGCACGTCGCAGCATTGCCAAAGCATGCCTGTGCGCGTTCGGCGAACACTCGCTAGCCGAAACGACTCCCGAGTCGCAGGCAACTCACACAGAACTGATTGATCGCTTCACCAGCTCGCTCGCTGAGTCAAAGGCACTCACGGTTCATTTGGATTCGGGGCACTCCAATCCTTGCGAGTGGATAGCCGCTCACATCGAATCCATTGTCAAGTCACAACGACTGTATGGGCGCAATTCCGCCTCACAATCGATCGATCACGCCCTAAGCCAAATCGATGAATTGGCCAGTGCTTGCGGCAGCCAATCGGCGCGTCAATTGCGCCGCACTCAGGCTGCGCTAAAGACATGGGCACAAACCAATGCCGCCTTTCTTCGCGTGCGAAAGCTCGGACAACGGGCGCGCCCCTTCCTGCTCCCGGCCGGCGCTGCCGTGGTTGGTTTCCTGTTGAATAGTGCACTTGGTCCGTGGCGAGAGGCGAATGCCCGCGAAACAAGCGCGTTGGCCGCCATCCGGCCGCTTGACGCATTCGCTTCCCCCGAAGCCCAGGATGCCGTGCTTGGTCAATTGGACGATGATCGCTTCTACAGTTCCTTTTTGGATTCGACGCTTGAGAACTTGCTGGCGGAAAAAGACTTTCGGACTCGAGTCGTGCTCACCGAGCAGCTTCACAGGAAATGGGCCGGTTTGTTTGAAAATCATCCCGAGGCCCTTCAATCGCTGAGCGCCGAGATCTCCGCTCAACTTCAAACGGTTGCATCCGAGTGGTTTGTCAATTTGGTTGCGGCATCCATCGAGCCCTGCAACTCCCTGAATCGGTCCGCTTCACGCGGTCACGAGAGTTTGCACGACATCATCAAGTTGTGCGCAACCGAGCTATCTGCGAGCGCAGCCAGCGAGCCTGTCAGAACGATTGCAACTCAATTGGGAACCCTCAGCGCTACGCTCGGACAAGCGGAGCAGCTGCTCATCGACCTCGAAGTCTGGTTTCCGGAGAGTGAAGTAGAGGATCCGTGGCCGCGAATTGAGACCTTCCGCGCGGAGCTGCTCGCGCCCTCCCCCGACCTTCACAATCAGCGACTGGCCATTCGCGAGTTGTTTGACAATGAAGTCGCGAACCGGCTCTTCCGCAAGATTGACTCCGTATTCAATCTCTCGAATGCTTCGGAGGATCCCCTGCCTTTGGCTCGTGGCCCCCTCAACAAGCTTTCCATTATTGATGAAGGCTCAAACCTGCGGTTGTCGAACACCTCATCTAAGGACTGGATGCCGCTGGTCATGAGTGCCCTAGGGCATTAAATCGCCGGCCAATGGGGCAGTTTGAATTGCGCCATTGTCCGCAGTGCTTTTCGAATCCGCCCCACCAATGAAATGCACGGCACAACTCTCGCCAGATCTAGATGACGCAAGCCTCTCGCACGGATCAACTCTCCAGCGTTTTGCGTTCCCGGGAAAAACGATTCTTGAGCCCCTAGTGCCGGCTCAAGCTAAATCCCTCGGCGATCGCGATAGCGTGTTTCTGCCGGACTGTTTGCGTAGCGGAACGCCGTTTGAACGCCGAAAATCACCTCTTCAAGGTCATCATTGCTTGAACCTTGGTAGTAGGTGATGAAGGGGCCGAGGGCCAAGTTGTAATTGGTCCAGAACCAAACACCGGCCCCGAAGTACGCACCGGTGCCGTCTTGATCGTAGGGTTCCGATTCGAATTCACTTTCGGTGTTCCATCGATAGAACCAGCCGGCCCGAATGAACGGCGTGACTTGCTCCCAACTCGTTTCGTACTCAAGCCGAAAGCCCGTGGACAAACGATAGATATCCACCCGATCTTCACCATCAAAGCCCGGATCCACATCGTGGTCGGAGATTGTTCCGCCGAGTTCGAAGCTGGGCCGAAGGCGGCCGGTACTTAGCAAATAGCCGCCATCCAAGGTCAGAACCAGATCGTCCTCGACGGGATCCGCCACCTCGCTCGATCGGTTGAGGTAGCCGGCGCCCAAGGCGATCCACTCGCGACGATCGCGCGGGGAGTAACCGTACCCGTCGTTCGCAGCCGCGCACCCAGATGCCAGCACGAGCAAAAAGCAGCCGATCCCCAAACGCGTGCCGAGACCCGGCTCCCATCCGATCTTATTCCTGAAAGGTCTCATCTTCGATCTGCGCGAGCCGGCTCCCCTAAGGGTTTCTGCGCTTGCCGTACCGGTTTTCATTCAGGCCGTGAAAGCGCACGGAGAGCTGCAAACCCACGAGCGTTTCGACCAAGCGCTCTTTTTCCAGGGAGCGATGCAACATGATAAAGGGTCCGATTCCGTACTGTTCGGTAAACCACCAATGCACTCCGGTACCGATGTACAAGCCGCCACCGTCCTGGCTAAAGGGCTCAACCGAAAGATTGTCCTCAGAATTGAAGCGATAAAAGATTCCGCCGCGCAAGTAAGTCGACAGATGTCGGTCGGGAAAGTCTCGGATCAAGCGGCCACCCAACTGAATCCGATACACATCGGTGTTGCGCTCGCCGCGCGCCATGTTCTTGACGTCCAATCGCGATGTACCCAAACCGGCCTCAATGCTTCCGCTGACCTTGCCTTCCCACAATCGCACGCCGCCATCCAGCAAGAAGGCCGCATCGTTGT
>JAJDES010000165.1 GCA_029259675.1 Planctomycetota bacterium | reverse complement strand
AATAGGAGGCCTTCGTACTCGCCGCGCATGCTGAGGTAGCGCACGTATTCAACTAGGTCCCAGCGCTTCTCCTCCGATAGCAATCGAAAGTCCGGCATGGATGAGCCGGTCAAGCCGCGCGTGATGGTGCGGAAGATATCTTCCCGCAATGGGCGGCTACCCACGCTTGTGCTTGTGAACTTGAAGAGTCCCTTGCGGAAATTGCGCGGCCGAGGATTGAGATACCTCGCCGCCGGACCGGCGCCGTCGCCTTGGTCCCCGTGGCAACCGACGCAGTAATCTCGGTAAGTGCCTTGACCGGGTCGCACGCGTCCCCAGTCGATGAGTTCCGCGTCGGACAGAAACGAGCTTCCGATCGCGAAGCGCTTGTCTGTTTCCGTCGCGATGAATGACGATAGATCGAGTTCGAAGTCTTCTTCGAAGTAGCGAACGTCCTCGGCGAAGGGGATATCAAAGGTGCCCTCCTCCTTGGCATTGACGGCTTCTCGCGGCCAATCCACCCAGCCTTCGCGAGTTGTGTCGTCCGGACCGTCCCCCTCGCGAAGGAAGGGTGCGACAAAGAGCGCACCCGCGAACAGCCAAATCAATAAGCCCAAAGGGGCACTGCCCCTATGGCGACTTTCAGCTGCATTCCTATTCCTGTTGCCATTGCTTCGGTGTGCCATGGGCAAGACGGTAGCGAGGGAGTTGGAATCCTCCCGCTCGCAGGGGGGCGTAGGCTTGCTCGAAATAGTGCGTAGGCGGGATGTGTGGATCCATCACATCACCGAATCGCGATCCAGCTCCGTTCATGATCCGGTCATCGGAGCCAGCTCACTGGGTCCATTTCCGTCAGGGCAAGCGCTGGCGCTTGGGGGCAAATTCAATTGTGAGCCCTTGGCCCAAACGCAAACCCCGGCTCGCAAAACAGAATGGGCCGGGCGAGCTTGCAAATGACTAAAGATCAATCCGCGAGGGGCATCACCATTGGGATCTTGATGGTGAAGCTTGCTCCTCCTAGGGCGCTGCTGCTCACTTCAATTTGCCCGTTGTGCGCCTCGACAATTTTTTTCGATATGGCGAGACCCAGTCCCGTTCCACTTTCTTTGGAAGTCACGAAGGGTTGGAACAGAGTGCTGCGCATGCTCTCGGCAATGCCTGGCCCGTCGTCTTCAATGCAAATGCGCAACACGCAAGCTTGGCTTCTGTTGTCTTGAATTTGATGGGCGGAAATTTCCATGCGTCCCTTGGGCTCAAGGGCTTGCGCGGCATTGCGAATGAGGTTGACGAGAACCTCATCCAACGCGTTGGGATCCACGTGGGCGATAAGGCTTGATTCGAGGTCCATGTGAAGCTGGATCTTCTTCTTCTCTATAAGGGCGCTGCTCGCGTCCGCTGCGGATTCAATCAGCTCGGGGATGTTGCAAGCCACGGGTTCCAATTCCAATGAGCGCGCAAAAGACAAAGTTCTCGTCAGCAGATACTTGAGCCGACTCATGCGCCCGGCAAGTTCTTCGAGTACGGCTTGCTGGTCTTCGCCCAACTGGTCCGCAACTGCGCGAATGGCTGTATTGACGGCAGTTATGGGGTTCTTGATTTCATGCGCAAGCACTGCCGCGGATTCCCCGATGCTAGCCAGCGCGGAAAGCATCGACGTCTCGGCGCGTTGGGCCCGCTTGAGTTCCGTAATGTCGCGCCCTTCGGCAATCAGCATGGAAATCAGGTCATTCTCGTCGCGCAACGGCTTGACCGAAAAGTCGACGGTCCGCACCACGCCTTCGCGATCGCAGAAATCGGCTTCGAAGCGCACAACAGCACCCCGCGCGGCTTCGAGTACGGCTTGCTTGATGCGAGCTTTGGCTTCCTTTGAATGTCTCCACCATGGGGTTTCCCAAAAGGGGAGCCCAAGGGCCTCATTGCGCTCGATTCGCGTCGAATCGATCGCCGATTGATTGATTTCAATCGTGGCGCCGTTCGGATTCAACAATCCTACATACTGCAGCTCTTGATCGAAAATGGCTCGAAAGCGCCGCTCACTTTGGGCGAGAGCTTGCTCAGCTTTTATGCGAGCTGAAACGTCCCGAAAGTTGCCGATGAACAACGGCTCGGCTTGATCGGGCAAGTCCACCCTGGAGACAGCAATTTCGCACACGATGACTTCACCGTTCTGGCAAAGAACTTCGAACTCGCGCCGCTGTTTGAGAATCCACGTTTCGCCTGTGGCCCGATAGCGCTCAAGATATTCGTCGTGATTGGTATGGTGCGGCTCGCCCATGAGGATGTTCACGTTCTTGCCAATCAGTTGATCGGGTTCGTATCCAAGGACGCGCTGCACCGACCGATTCGCCTCGCGAATGATCCCGTCGAAGCCGATGACGATGACGGGATCCATCATGCCCTCAAGGAGAGCTTGGTAGCGGACTGCTGCGGTGTTTTTGTCAGGGTTGCTCACGCTGGAAGTTTAGTCTGACAGTGGATCCAAGTGTTAGCGCGATGGAATGGTCCACTGGACGCGCTGGGGAGCATCCGATTCTGACCATGGAAGAGCCAGGATCGCTCGCTGCAGGGTTTCTTGCCAATTACTCAGTTCCATAGCACTTCAGGTGACGACTGCACGGTGAGGCCGGATTGAATTAGAGTGCTCCAATCCAGGACGTTCCATTAAGCCGACCTGCGAGGGACCCTTCCCCCCCAATCAAGTGAATCGATTTCGCCCAACACCTGCCTGGACGGCCTTCTTTGTGGTGACAGCCCTGCGCTTCGCCCTTGGCGCCGTGCGCTTGGAGGAGCACAAGCTCGAACTCTACATGGGCAACATGGCCTGGGCCCTCCAGCATGGATTGGACCTGGACGTGGGGAACTTGCCGCTGATCTCACACAACCGGGGCTCCGTGGTGATGGGCTTTTGCTTGGTCCCAATCATGTGGCTGCTCGGTCCTAGTTTGATTGCAATCAAATTGTTGGCGGCGCTTTTGTCCGGAGCCACGGCCGCTTTTTTTGTTCGCTTGCTGGATCGCGCCGGCGGCAGAGCGGCGGCTTGGTCCGGTCTGGCGCTATTTGCCCTGCTTCCCCCCGCCTTCCTTTTGGTTGACACGGTGCTTTGGGGCAGTCACACAGAATTTCTAGTCATCGGCTTTGGCGCTCTCTTGTTTTTGCTCACTCGACTTGAAGAGCCGTCAATTCAGCGCTACGCGTGTTTCGGCTTCATTTGCGGTTTTGGAGTCTTCTTCAGCCTTCAATTTGTGCTGTGGATGGCGCCGCTTATGGCAGCTTGGTTCCTCGTCGACAGACGCTTCTTTCTGCGGCCCTCCGCGCTTGCCTTTGTCGCTTGCTTCATTGCGGCTTTGGCTCCGGCGGCACTGTTTTTGGAATCGGCGGACGAAGCTACGAATGTCATCAACGTGTCGCTCGAGGATCGCTTGAAGCTGGATGACTTGGCGGGCGCTGCGGAGCGCTTGACACTCTTTTTAACCGGCGAGTTCGAACAGTCCTGGTTGCTGGGGGTCCATGCCGGAACTTGGGCGACCTGGGCCTTCGGCCTTGCCGTGCTGCTGGGCGGTTTGCTGCTTGTGCCGCGGCTGCTGCGCATGGAACCCTTGGCATGGTTCCTTGCTCTTTATCCCCCGTTGTTCTTGGTGGCCTTCGCGGTGAGCAATTTTGAATTCGAAGCCGATGACGTTTTGGATGGGATGGGAGCGCGTTTCGTGTTGCCGCTCTTGCCCTGCTTGGCCGCATGGATTGCGCTGGGAGTTGGAGAGCTGGCCAAGCGTCGGGGAATGACTGCAGCATTGTTGCTACTAGTGCCGCCCCTAGCGGCAGGAGCTGCAGCAACGGGAGCACTGCTGGCTCCTCCCTACGCTTCGTTGCCACCCGTGCGCGGCACCGAATTCAGCAACTTTAAGAATCATATTGTGCACGGAGCAGGAGACGATCCGCTTGAGCGTTTGGAGTGGATCCAACGCTTGGATCCCGACTGGCCGGGTTTTCGGCCGCTGGCCTTTCGATCCATTCGCTATGGCAGCAAAGTAGTGAAGCTCGATGGATTGCGGGAAATCGCCTCCAAGGATCCGACGCTCGCCGCCTACATGTTGGTGCAGCAGGGACGCCGAGCCGAAGATGCCGGCACGGCGCTCAAATTATTGTCGGATGCGGGTTGGCAAGAGCTGGACCCAAGTCATCAAGCTTGGTTCGTGCGGGGAATCGGGGAGTCCTGGGCCGGAAGGCTTTGGTCGGCATTGGCTATAACCGGCAAGGGGCGCCGAGCTACGGCGCGCAAGCAAGCAACGGCGGATTTGAATCGCCTGCAAGCTCCCGAACAGGAGTGGGCGGCGGAGGGTATGGGCTTCGTCCTTGGAACGCGCTTGACACCCTTCGACAGCAAAACCTTGAGCTCCTTGGAAGTGCTCGGCCCGGCACTGCCTAAGGCTTCGCGAGCAGCTTTCTATCGCGGCCTCGGTTGGGGTTACCGCATGCGCTTCTTTGAGGGCAGCTACTTTCCGCCAAGCAATCTGGGTATAGAGCACGCGTTAGAGGAAGCGGACTTGCTCGCTTTCCAGGTCGGCTTGGGATGGGGGCGAAGCGTGGACGAATCGCGTTGGACCCGTCCAGAGCAATAGGGTTCAACGGCGCAGGATTCGCACTCGTCGCCGCCACATGTCCTGATTGCAGCGGTGGATGGTCTTGAGTGGAGTGTGCTCACGCCGCTCTTGAAGGCGGGTGAATTGCCGAACTTGGCCAAGTTGATGCAGAACGGTGTCGCGGGAAAATTGCGCACGCGCGAGCTCGGAGCTTTCCAATTGGATCCAAGCGGCTCGGAAGTGGTCAATTTCTCGCACCTGGTCGATGACTACTATCGCTACGTGGATCGAGAGTTGGGCGAGCTGCTTGAGTTGCTGCCGGCCCGATCCACTGTCTTTGTTGTCAGCGACCACGGCATGCAGCGCTCCGAGCGCGCACTGGATAGTCTGCGGCGGGGATTGCCCCTGGGGCCGGCCACCGGTCATCACCATGCCCAAAACCACGGGGCCTTTTTTGCGTCGGGCCCGGGCGTTCGAGGCCCGGACCTCGAATTCCGCGAACTTTTGAAAGATCCTCCCCTATTGGGGGCCCTGGAGGATTTTTGCCCCACCCTCCTGGCCTTGCTGGGGGTTCCATGGGGGGCCGACATGGATGGTCGCCCGATGCCCACCGTGCTTGATGAGACCCGAATGGAGGGCATTCGGACGGTCGAAAGCCACGATATCGGCAATTGGCGCGAGATTTCGTTCTCCGGCCTGAGAGACGCCGGCGACGAAGAGGAGCGGCTCGATCAACTGCGCAATTTGGGCTATTTGGGCGACGATTGAGACTTTGGAGGCTGTTCCGAGAGTAGGTCTATTGTCGCTTTGGAGGGCTTGCCCTAGCATGCTCGCCCGGATTGGTCGATCGTCGACCGATTACGGGAGCGGCCCTACCCGGGCCGCATTCACATTGAACCTTCAGAGCTAATGATTCGCGTATCCGACCCTTTCCGTTGACTGGACTGGTAGGTGCACGCTGTCAACGGAAAAGGA
>JAJDES010000164.1 GCA_029259675.1 Planctomycetota bacterium | reverse complement strand
GCCAGAGCTTGATCGACGCCGTCGGCTTTGTGGCGGTAGGCGCGCGCGATCAGCTGAGTGATCTCGTTGCGGGTGGCTAGGACGGGTTCAATCTCACTGCCCAAGAGGGCCGAGAGATCATCCATCGGATGGGGCTCGAGCGGATTGCAGGTGGCTACTTTGACCACACCGTTGCCGCCGGCCTCGAGCGCCACCAGGTTGTAGTTTCGCGTGAACTGAACCGGAATCGTATTGACGAAGATGTCGGGCACCTTGGTGCCCTCGAGCTCCGCTCGGAATTCGTAGCCCAGGTGACGAGCGTAGGCCTCGAGCAGCTTGTCCTCTGGCAAGTAATCCTTTTGAAGGATTACTCGATCCAAAGATGTTCCGGATGTGCCCGCGATTCGGCGGCACTCTTCCAGTTTTTCCCGACTCAGACCGGCGTCGGTCAGTGTGTCAGCCAGTTGCACCATGGCATTAAGTTCCGAACTCTTGGAATCGTGGCGGGTGAATAAGGCCCGCGCTGAATGTTGCTGGGCTCAGAATGCGCGTGCCTACTCAATGTCCGCCGGGTCATCACCCGCTGGGGCGACAACTTCGGGGGTGACGGGAGATTCCGGCATTGCGGATGTTTCGCCCTCACTGCCAGCCTCATTGGGACTGTCCTGACTGTCACGGATCAGCTCGTTGCGACGCAGGGGGTCCATGCCGATGGCCTCCGACTCGATTTCGCCGCGCTGGGGCGGTGAGTACTGCGGCAACTCAAAGGACTCGAGGTCGTAGTTGTCCGTCACTTCGCCGAAGGTCGGGTCCACTACCTGTACTCGGTCCGAGCCGATGATCTCGGCCGCCTCCAACTTCTTGATGTACGAAAACTCGGCCAGGTCCGCGAATTCGATGTCGCGCATGATGTAAGGCGTGACAAAGAAGTAGAGCGTGGTCTTGGTGCTCTGGTTTGAGGTGCTGCGGAAGAGATGCCCGAGCAAGGGAATGTCACCCAAGAGCGGCACCTTGCGCACGGTGTCATTTTGGTTGTCGGAGACGATGCCGCCGACAACCATGGTCGAACCGTCGGGAACGTTGACCGAGGTGTGGATCTCGCGAGTGGTACGCGGCGGCGGGATGCTCGAATCCAAGTCATCGGGGCGGGCCCCGAAGTTTGAAATGATCAGTGAGATGCCGAGCCGCAGGTAACGCGAGGCGCTGATCGAAGGCGAAATCGAAAGGTCGATGCCGGCCTCTTGATAGCCCTGGAAGTTTTGCTGACTTTGGCCCTGCCCGGTCGCGGTGACTTGGGTGAAGGGCTGCTCGTCCTGGGTGACCACGCGGGCGGTGCCGTTGTTGTTGACGAGCACCGAAGGCACGCTAAGGATGTTCGAGTTGGTTTGTGTTTCGAGCGTCGTGATCAAGAACGGCAGGAAGGGGTTATTCGTAAACTCATCGAAATCGATGATTCCGGCCGAGAATCCGCCGGGAACAAACCCGTTCAGCGTGGTGGCGTTGAGATCGACGTCTTCGCTGATCAAGTTGGAAGAACCGAAGAAGCCGAGATCTTCCTGATCGTTGGTTGGCACATCAGTCGAACCGAGCAGATCCACCGTGAAGTTGAACAGATCGGAACCTGTGAGTTCGACCAGGGCCATCTCAATCAACACTTGATCTTGGCGCGTGTCGAGTTGCTGAAGAATCTCAAGCACTTCCTCGTAGCGGGTCTTGCTGGCCGCAATCAGAAGCGAATTGGTGTTGGGCTCGGGCACCACAACGACTTCGTTTTGATTGTTGGACGATCCCGTTGAAGCCTGGGCTCGTCCGCCTTGCGCCGTGCCGCCGTTCTCTTGAATGCGAGCGGCGTCGCGCAGGAAGTCGTCCAATACTCCGGCAATGTCCTCTGCCTGCACGTTTTCGAGATTGAAGATCCGGTAGGTGCGTTCCGGCTCAACTACGTCGACATCGAGGCGCGCAACAAGTTCTTTGATGTGCGGCAAATCCTCCGGCAAAGCCATGAGGATTAGTGAGTTGGTGCGCGCGTCGACCAGGATTTCGGGTTCGAACTCGGCGCTGAACTGCCCGCCGCCCGCGTCACCCTGGGGGTTGCGCTGGCGATTGGAGGTGCGTTGGCCCTGGGAGCGCGCCCCCAGAAGTTGATTGATCAAGTCCGCCACTTCATTGGCCGACGCAAATTCCAGCGGGATGGTGTCGAACACCGGCCCGGCATTCTCTTCGTCTGCCGAGCGTTCATCGACGAAGCGCAACAGCTTGGCCCAGGAGGCGACCTGACTTCCAAAGCCTGTCAGCAGCAGCGAATTGGAATTGCCGACGGCCAGGAGGTTCTGCGTGGTTTGATCCGAGATCAAGGGGCGCAATGTGGTCGGAATCTGCCGGACATCGAGGTTGGGCAGGTTCAGAACCGTGGTGATCAGCACCGCCGGCTGGTCCTTGTACTCGTCCAATTCCTCGGGCAGGACGTACAGCGTTTTCTGCTTGATGTTCTGGCGTTGGGCGCCGGATCCGGTCAGGGACTGGATCACCACCACCGTGAGGTGCCTGGGCCCGACTTCGACGGTCACGAAGTCGTGGATGAACATCATGATCTGGAAGAAGCGGTAGAAGTCATCCTTGGGGATGCGCTTCATTCCGAACATGCGCACGTTTTTCCCGCCGAGCTGGCTCTGGGTCTCGTCCGAGTACGTGAAGTTCTTCTGGGTCGCTTCTTGGCAGAGCTTGACGAAATCCTCCAGGGTCACCGTCTGACCTGGATCCTCCGAAAAATTGAGGACGTAAAATTCGCCCTCTTCTTGGATCGGGGGGATTTCGAACTGTGTATTGGGGTCCGAAGCTCCGGAAGCATTCGGAACAGCCGCGTTGTTGCCGCCTCGACGCGGGCGCTGCTGGGCGCTAGCGGTCGTCACCAAAAGGGACAGGAGGGCTAGCGCGATGGTCAGCTTTTTGACATCCATATCGCAGCTGCGGTGGGTGTATCTGCTTGAGTAGGAAAGGTTTAGGACTGCCTAGGTTGGCAGCGCGCGACACTCTAGGAGGGCCCCGTGCGACTGTCAAACCTCGCTTGAGCAGCGATTGCGTGCTCACGCGCGGGGTCCCTGGACGCCGAGTCTATACCCTTCTTCCTGGATCTTGTCGCGCGCGGGGCCTCACTGCCAGTGTGCACAGGAAGAAGCTCTCATCGGTTGTCTGCATTCAGGGCTCAAGCTATGGTCCCGCCGCCCCTGGCACGGAGCTTCGGCTTGGGGCCGGCGGCGGAGCCCTCCACCCCAAATGGGCCTTTTCTCGCTGGGAAAGCTCGCGCAGCTTTGCCCTCTGCCCGTTGCTCTTGAGGGCCCCAGGTGAGCCGGGCCCGAAGCCGCTTTTCCATTTGCCTTTTCATATGCCCACAGGGGCCGCATCAACTATCCCGTGAGTTCAGCACCTAAGAAGGGCATCGTCAGCTTGCTGCAGGAATTTTCGATTCCGCTGATAGCCGGCGTGATTGCTGCACTGTTCGCGGCGAATCTTGATTCCGAGGGCTACCACCACCTGATTACGGCGGATTGGATCTCGCCTTGGTTGCGCGGAGAGGTCGGAGACGAGCCATTCAGGTTGCTGGGCTACACAATCAGCTTGGAATGGGTCATCAATGATCTCTTCATGGTGCTTTTCTTCGGAATCGCCGCCAAGGAGATCACGGAAGCGGCCTTGCCCGGCGGAAGTCTCAACCCTTTCCGCAAGGCACTCAATCCGCTTATCGCAACCATCGGCGGCGTTGCCGG
>JAJDES010000163.1 GCA_029259675.1 Planctomycetota bacterium | reverse complement strand
ACCATCGACTCCATGGTGACCAATTACACGGCGGGTCGGAACAAGCGCAAAGTGGACGTGTACAGGCCGGGCGGACAGCTGGGTCGTCCCAATCACGCGCCGATCGGATACACCGCCGCCGTGCGCCATCACTTCCCCGGAGTGCCCGTTGTCCTGGGAGGCTTGGAGGCCGGCCCGAGGCGCTTGGCTCACTACGAGTACTACGAGGATCGCATGCGGCGTTCGATCCTTGTGGACAGCAAGGCGGATCTTTTGGTGTGGGGCATGGGCGAGCGTCAAGCACTTCAAATTGCCAAGCGTCTGGAGCGCGGCGAGAGCCTGTCCGCAATGCCCGGCACCTGCGAATTGGTGCGACCCGATGACGTTCCTGGGAACGCCCGGCACGTTCCCAGTTTCGAAGCCCTCGCCGCGGATCCCAATCAGTTGACGGAGATCTTCGAGGCGACGCGCGAGGAGAATTCACCCAATTCGCGGCCCCTGGCCCAGGCCCATGGCAAGCGCATCTTGCTGCAGCATCCGCCGCTCTTGCCCGCAACCCAGGCGGAAGTGGACGGCTTTTACGAGCTGCCCTTCCTGCGCGCCTGGCACCCCGATCACGATGCCGCGGGAGGCATCGCGGCCCTGGAACCTGTGCGTTGGAGCATCAACACCCACCGCGGTTGCATGGCGGACTGCTCCTTTTGCTCGATCACATTTCACCAGGGGCGCACCATCCAAAGTCGCAGTGAGGAGTCGATTCTGCGCGAGGCGGCCGCGCTCGCGGATCATGTCGACTTTCGCGGCACGATCACGGATGTGGGCGGGCCCACTGCGAACATGTACGGGCTAGGCTGCAAGCTGCTCGAAAAGGGCGAGGCCTGCTTGGGGCGCGATTGCGTTACCCCGGACCCTTGCCCGGCCCTGCGTATCGACAGTCAAAGCGAGGGGTACCGGCGGCTCTTGAGCATGGTGCGTCAAACCTCCGGCGTGAAGCACGCGTTCGTCAGCTCGGGCGTACGCTACGACATGTTGCGCGGGCGCGACGGACAGCTACTGCCGCTGCACCATGAGTTGGTCCAGAACCACGTTTCCGGGCGCATGAAATTGGCACCTGAGCACGCGTCGCCGGCCGTTTTGGAGGCCATGAACAAACCCAACTTCGAGGTCTACGAGGAGTACGAAAGCGACTACAAGCGCGACTGCGAGGAAATGGGGCGCGATCAACACTTGGTCAATTACTTCATCGTCGGTCATCCGGGAACCGGCTTGCCCGAGGCTGTCGAGTTGTTCGAAAAACTGTTCGCGCGCAACTATTCTCCAGAGCAAGTGCAGGAATTCCTGCCGCTACCGATGACGCGCGGCTGCGTGCAGTACGTCACGGGCCGCGATCCGATTTCTGGCAAAGAACTCGTCGTCGTTCGTGGCGAACGCGAGCGTCGAGTGCAGAAGTCTTTGGTGCGCTGGAAAGCTCCGGAGAGCTGGAAGTACGTCGAAGAAGCCCTGGAGCAAGTCGGTCGCGCGGATTTGCTGAAACGCTTCCGCACGGCGCGCCGCAAGCTGGAGCGCGACCTCAAGCTCAAGGGGCGCAGCAAGCAAGGTGGGAAGAAATCCGCCCACGTCAACAAGGGGCAAGGGCCGAAGCCGAGCAACTCCGGCGCCGGCAATATGGAACTCGACACCTGCGGTTGAGCCTTAGGCGGCCTTGAAAAATTTGAGCAGGCGCTATTTCTTTGGTGTTTCAACGGCGGGTGGCTGATTCGCTTTCCTCAGCCGCGTCCATTCACGCCGAATTTTTTTGTGATCCTGCTCGGGTAGTTGCTTGAGAGCCAACTGCTCCAATCGCTTCGCATCGGGCAAGGAGCCGGCTTTGGCAGCATGCCGGATCAATAGGGCGTAGCAGTCGGCACTCGAATCAAAATTGAGGAGCTGCTGTTCAAACTCTTTTGCGGTGGGATGGTCGAGTTCGTGCTGCTTGCCAAGGCCCAGTAATGCTTGGTAGTAAAGCAGCGCAGTTGTCAGTGTCCGCTCGTGAGTCATAGCCGTAATCTTGTCAAAATCGATGCGAGAATCTTTGATTCGCGCTCTGGAAGAGGCCATTAGTTCCGCGAGCTCAATTTCTCTATCAAGCCATTGGGATAGATTGGGCGTGTTTTGCAGGAGATCAAGCAAGCGATTTGCGTCGACCAACTGCGGCACGATTTGACTGACAAGGAGTTCTCTGACGAAGGCGGCCTCCTCCAGGGGCAGTAAAGTGTCGAGGAGCTTGAGATTGGATTCCAATTGTCCCAGGTGCCGGTTGAGCGCTGTGAAATCCATGAGCTGTTCAAGCACATCTGTTTGCCCAATCGAAATCGAATTCAAGATGATCTTGCTTGCGTTGTCGCGCCGCAAAAGCATGGCGTCGCGTGCGGGCGGATAAACCTTGCTCAGTTTTTCCAAGTCGCTGAGAAGAAAAGATAGGCGGACTCCACCGTAGCCGGAGTTGTGCTTCAAACCTTCATCGAAACACCACAGGTAATCTGCCAGGGCCTCGGCAAATCGCCCGGCAGCGAACTGCGCGTCACCCAAATGCATGCGCTGCATGGGATCCGTTTCGTGGCCCTTGAGTGCGTCTTTCGCGCGCTGCACAGAGTCCTTGCCGGCCAAGACGGCATCGGCCGTTGCAATGAAAGCCTCCGCGGACAAGTAGCCGACATGCCTGTCGATTTCGCCTTCACCCGGCCGAACAAAGGCCAATGTGGGGTAGCCGGTCAACTTGTATTGCTTGGCTATTTCAAGTTCCTTCTCCGCATCAATCTTGATCGCAACGGCGTTGTCCCGCAGCCATGCAATCACATCTACATTTTTCCAGGTGGTTCGGTCGAGTTCCTTACAGGGCGGGCACCACGTCGTATAAAAGTCGATCATGACGATCTTCTCTTCTTGACGGGCCAGTTTGATGGCTTGGGTCAGGCTGAGGTCGTGAAATGCATGCTCCTCATTGGGTGCCTGGGAAAGGGCGAGAGCGGCGGTCAGAGCGAAGGTAAGTAGCATGTGGGGATACCTGGGTAGGGGGCCACGCCCTTGATAAAGGCGTGGCGACACAATTTGAATTGGATGCCCTATTTCCCAATATAGGCGATGAAAGCGCGGTTTGTATCCATTGGGCCCAGGTGGCCCTCAGCATCGGCAAACCAGTCGAGTTGAGCTTGGTTCCCTGGGCCCTTGCGGAATTGATTCGAACAAGTGAGGGCGTGGCGCCAACGGCTCGGGGTCTCGATACGTTCAGCTAGCGTTGGCGCTTTAAGGCACCAAGTAAGTCGCGCAGCATGAAGTACGTCATGCCCCAGACAATTTGGTCGGAGAAATTCCAGGCTGGCAGGACGCGCGAGAATTCGCCGGAATCGGTTGCCGCTTGGATGCGCTTGGTCGTGTCCAAATCGCCTCGGGCGGCTGCGCTCAGTGGAAACCAAAAGGCTTGTTCCGCTTCGACGCCCAAATTGAGTTCGGGATCTTGATCGTGGGCAAAGATGTAGGGCGTGACTTCCATCTCCAGGAAAGCCGCACGCGCGCGCGCTTGCAAGCGCGGCAAACGGCAGAGCGGACTGGCGCAACGGCTGAGGTCAAAACCGAGCTCCTCATGGGTTTCGCGAATGGCCGTTTGCAACAGACTGCGATCCTGTGGCTCGCGACTTCCGCCCGGCAGGCAAATCTGCCCCGACCAACGATCCCCGCTGCGCTTGGCGCGTTGCATGAGCAACACGGAAAATTCGTTGCCCGCATCCTGCCGCAGGAGGGCCGCAACGGCAGCCTGCTTCCAACCCGGCGTGCCGGTATCGGCGGGCTCGGGTAAGGAGCCCAGGTGGCTGCGAAAATCCGTCGGGCGCGTCACGGGTTCAATGTAGCGGCCCGGGTCGGTTTTGAGGAATGCCCAACGAGCCAAATGCCGGTGCTTTAGAGAAAAACAAACACTCGCCGGAGCTGCTTGCTCCGGCGAGTGCCGTGAGTATCTATTTGTGGCATCACGCGCTGGGCGCAGTTGCGGCCGCGAGTTCGGGATCAGGGTCCCGTTCCGGTGTAAGTGGTCAGGGCCCGACGGTTATCCGGGGTCGTGTCGGGGAAGCTCCACCTGTAGGGCCCGACACCAAAGGCCCTGCCGTCCATGACAACCACGTGAACCTGGTCGCCTACGTTCAATCCACTCACGTAGATTTCGTGCGTAATCGCGCCCGTGGCGTCTGACAATCCGGTCAAGACGCCGCTCTGGTCCACGCGCCATGCTTGGGCGCTGATGTCGTAGACCAAAACGTCGAGCGTCATCGCCATGTTGACTGCCGCTTCGCCAGTCTTCTTGAGAATGGTGAATTGCGAGTCGAAGCGCAGTTCGCCGCCACTGTTGAGAGTCGGGCTATCAAGGCTCAGTGGGTCGACGACGATTTGGCCGGGCATCAAGAGCGGCAGACTGCGGAATGCATCGTCCAGGTTCATCACCTTGGACATGCCGTCGCTCGTAGTTGCCGTGATGCGCAGGTCATAAACGCTATCGGGCTGGAGATTGCGCAGCAGTACGGTATGGGCCCACTTGAGTGTGTTGTCGGCAACCATTCGCGTGGGACCGCCCTCCGGAGTGAATTCCGTCATCGTGCGAGTCGGAATGGTTGTGTAGAAGATGACTTTGGCGGTCCGCACCGTCGCATAAAGCACCTTGGCTTCGCGGAAGCCGGGTGTGCCTCCCATGGCCAGGCTCGTGGTGCTCAAGTCACGTGAACCGGATGAGGGCAAAGTTCCATTCATGCCGGGAGAGTACGGTTGGTCCTGCTTCGAGCGGTCAGCGTGACTCGCGGGCATCGTTTGGGGCGCCGCCCCGTTGCCAGGGTGACCGGGATCCAACGGATCATTCGGGTCGCTGCCCACGGTGGTGGGACCTGGACCGGGCAGGACTGCTGCGGGGCCGTGGTTTTCGCTTGGATCGAATTCTCTGTAGGTCCGACCCATTCCATTGGGCAAGGGAAAGACCATTCCGACCAAGTCCTGGGTGACAAGGTTGTCGAGTAGGTTTTTGACACCCAAATTCGCCACGGGCTGATCGCTTTGATCCTCCGTTAGCTCAAGCACGGGCGAGAGTATGTTGTACCCACCGAGAACCTGTTGGCCGGCGAACTCGCCAACGAAGACCAAATCAAATTCGCCTTCGGCAGAGTCATCTGTCAAATCGACGATCTTGCCCAAGTTTTCCTGCAGCTCGTGCACTTCGTCGGCGCTCAAGCCGGCGGGAATCGCTGTGAAGGTTGTCGCACCTGAAGTGCTGCTGGCGCCGAGTCCCGCCACGGCGGGGGAGAGCAGCGGGCCGCCGCCACTGAACGGACTGGGTGGCGAGCAATTCGAACCGAAGCCCACGCGCGCACCGACGTGAATCAATGGCGGAAGGCCCGTGTCGATTTGATGTAAGAAAGCCGTCACGTCGAACTCCTGTTGATCGCTGAGTCCGAAAACGGGCTGAATCATGAAGTCGTGCAAGCTGTCCGCCAAGCCGGTGGCCGTCAATGCACCACCGAGTGTCGGCAGAACATCAAACACGCCGGGTTCTAGCTCGACAGTTTCGAGCGTCGGTTGAAGCTTGCGCCAAAAAGAAGGCAGCGGCGGAACGACGAAGTGACTGCGCCTGGCGGTCGGGGAGCCGATTTCATCGCGGAAGATGTCATTGTCCGTGCCGGTCGGCAGGGAGTGGCAATCGTTGCAACTGCGACCGCCGAGGGTCGGCACTTTCAGGTAGAGGAGTTGACCCCGCACGGCGGATGTGGTCGGCGGGAAATCCTTGGGAACCAGGGCATCGCTTACGACGCGCCGGTGAGATTCGCCCGGATTCGCGCGCTCGCGCAGCGAGAAGACGAAGGCTTCGAACTTGTCGAAGTCGCCACCGGGGGTCTCATCGAGCGGAGCGCCGCCCAGGAGGCCACCGAAAGCGGCGTTGAAGTCCTTCAAATCAGCGTTTTCTCCGCGCCAGTGAAAGGGTTGCGTCGGTTCGATGTTGCGCAGGGTTTGGGTCATCATGGGACCCTTGTCATCCACACCGACGGTGTACTCGCCCATGCTGTCGGGCAAGCGCAAGGACAAGTCCCAGGCAATCATGTCCGCGAAACCATCCACGTGGCAGGTGTTGCAGGACTGATTGTTGTGCATTGAATTGGCCGAGCTGTAAAAGACCCTGCGACCATCGCGCACCATTTGGGGCGTCGGGTCGCGGCCCAAATCGAGCGTTACGACCAAGCCGGTGCCGACCGCCGGCAAGTAAAGCTCGACCCTGTTCGAACCGCTGCAATGCACAGCTAGATACTCGTTGGGACCCTTTGTGATGGGCAGCAAGGAGCGCGGGATAGAACCGACGTTCCATTCCTTGACCCAGGCACCGGTCGAATCGAGTTGGGTGACATTGTTGGTGCCCAGACCCGCAATGTAGCCATTGCCCAGACTGTCGAACGCGAGACCCACGGGTTGCCCGACGCTGCGCGTATTGTCGTATTGAATGCCGGGCGCGATGGGATCGGTATCGTCGAGGTCAATCAATTGAGTGGGTGGCACGGGCGCGCTGTTGAGCGGCGGCAGCGCATTGATGATCGCCAGGCGGTTTTCGCTGAAGATTCCGCGCGCCTCGGGCTCGCTTTGCAGCTCAAAATTGCGCGCGTCGGTTCCGAGCATCCAATGGGCGCCGGAGACGGGGTTGGTTCCATGGGCGAACAAAATGGTGCCAGCAGCTGTAACCACGGGCTGACGCTGCTTGTTCGTTGTGTCCAGTCGAAACAGGTCTTCGTCCGGCAAGCCCGTTGGAGCTGCTGAAAGGTCCAGAATGCCATCGGGGCCGGCATTGAAAATGACGCCTCCGCGTTGAACTGTCGTGTTGTTGCCCGAATGCATCGGGGCCACGAGCACATCGTCGCCGTCGAAGGAGAGGAAGGTGGGGTGCTTCGAGTCGATGCGGTACTTGCGCCCAATCGATTTCTTGATCAGCTCGATTTCCACGACCAAGCCGGCGGCTGAACAGGAAACCCAGGCCAAGTTGCGCACGGGATCGACCAAGATGTCGCTCGGCTCAGCGGGCAGGCCGAGCCAGCCCTCCACGCGGCCAGTTTCGGAAAGCCACAGCAGAGTGTCTGAACTGGAACACAGCACCAGCAATTGGGTTTCACAAAGCGGATTCTCCCACCAGGCGACGGCAACCGGTCCCCAAGCTGTGCGGCGCGAGCCGATCAAGGTCCAATTGACCGGGTTCGGATGGGCAGTGTCGAAAATGCGCACGGAGTTACCGGGCGTGTTCAATGCCGCTAGGCGAGTGCCGTCGGACGTCATGGCCATCGGTCGAATGGGCACGTGGTTGACGTTGACGAAGGGCTCGACGATGCGGTCGAGCACGAGAAAGGGCGCCTTCGAAGGGCCGACAAAGGGGTCGGGCAATGAAGGCGTGTAATTGGGTACGCGCGGCTTATCGCGCGGCAGCGGGTCCAAGTTGCCCCGGCCTTGAATCACCTGAGCTGCTGGGACCATTGCGCAAAGCAGCAGGCAAGCACCCAACCAAGCCCAGGCAAGTAGCCGGCTTCGGCAGTGGGGCGCGCTGAGTGTGCGTTTTGTGGTGGCTGTGGCGAGTGACGAATATTCTTGGCGGTTGGACATCGAGATACTCTTCTATTTAAGCGTCCATTGAGCTGCAGCTCTCGGACGCTTGGACGTGCAAAGCACAGCTGCGCTGCCGGTGAACGGGCCGCTCACACTGTGCTTGTACAAGTCCGGTTTCCTGGTTGGTCTTCTCGTACCGTTCCTATTCGCTTGATTCCGCGTAGGGGCGGAACAAGTGAGCGTGGGGTGCCGATCGGCCCAATGGCTGCGCAATTCAGCGCTGGGTTTGACGGCTCGGGGATTGGTCGCGGCAGAAGTTCCCAAGCCCAGCGATGGGGCGGCGCGCGAAACTGTTGCAAGCGGCTCACGCTGCAGCCGGATTTTTTCCTTAGCTGTCGTCAACCGAGGCGTTGCCGCGACTAGATGCGGTGATGGCAATCTTGGGCAATGCAAACTGGGCCGAGCCGATGCGGCGCCCGCTGAAGATGCCGGCGGCAGGCAAGTCAAATGGCGTGCGAGTTCCACATGTGCAAGGGGCCCGCGCCTTGCCAAGGGCTGGAGCTGCTCAATCCGAGGTGCTCGCGTCGCTAGTGGGTGCATCGCCTTTTAGTGTGCGGCAAGTTCTTACGCGGACAAGCTTGCGCTTTGAGAACATACGCGCCGTGAGAGGTTACGTCGCCTGGCTGAGGTCACCGGCAGCCTGTGATTCGGGGCCCGTGTCGGGGCCTATGTCGGGACCTATGTCGGGACCTATGTCGGGGGGTGAATTGGTGGCTTTCGGTGGCAACTGGACTGGATTGTAGGGTTGGTTTGTTCACCAAGTATTCTGGACCAAGCACAGGATCTAAGTGTCTGGGCTGCCGCGCATGAAGTGTCCAGACAGTCATCCCCGCCGGCAAGTTGCGCTTGCCGTTGCAAAGCTGAAGTCCGACTCTTCCTAGTGGCATGCTCTAGCACATGCGCTGCGCGCATGGCCGCTCATGTTCCGGGCTCATCTGCGCATCCAGACGGAACTAGAACGAATCGGGTTCCTTCCTTTGCCAATTGGCGCGACCCCAGGGCGTCTGGAGCGACGTCGGGGTCGATTATCGACTTGCAGATGGCGCTTGGTTCGGGGGGCCGCCGACGAACCGCTTGGGCGTAGTCCCGCGCGCGGGACTAGGCTACGCTTGTTCCTATGACATGGTTTTTGCCGAGAATGACGGGCCTGTTAGCTGGGGCCTGCGCGCTGTGCCTTAGTTCGTGCGACGGCTCTGGGCAAGAAGCGGCGCCACAGATTGCACCGGACATCTTGCTCGTGACAATCGACACGCTGCGCGCGGATGCCCTGGGCCTGTATGGCTACGGGCGCTCGACGTCGCCGAACCTAGACGCCTTTGCGGAAGGTGCGGTGGTCTTCGATGCCGCCCAGGCGCCGACATCTTGGACGCTTTCGTCACTTTCTTCGCTGCTGACCGGGCACTATGCCTGGACCACGGGCATCCGTGATTTCCGCTCCCAACTCGACCATCGTTTTGTGACATTGGCGGAACACCTTGGGGCCCGCAATTACGATACGGCAGCGGTTGGAACGCATGTGGTCTTCCAGGACAAGTATGGTTTGCGCCAGGGCTTTTCGAGCTTCGACGATGAATTGGTCGAAGCGGACTACGAAGCCAGTCACAAGGCCGTCACATCGGAGCTGGTCTCCGACAAGGGGCTCGAATTCTTGCGCAATTGGAGTGCAGAACGGGCCATGGGAAGTGAGCGACCGTGGTTGCTTTGGTTGCACTATTTTGATCCGCACATTCCCTATCGACGTCACGCCCAATTCCCCTTCGGCGATAGCGGACGAGACCGTTACGATGCGGAAGTCGCCTTCACGGACAAACACCTGGGCCGCGTACTGGATGGCTTGGGCGATTACGGATTTGAAGCTGCTGTCGTTTGCGTCGCGTCCGACCACGGCGAGGAGTTCGGCGACCACGGCGGGCGCGAACACGGCCATAGCTTGTACACCGAATTGGTGCGTGTGCCCTTGATTTTGCGCGCACCCGGATTCGAACCCGCTCGAATTTCACAGGCGGTGGGCATCATTGACGTTCTGCCGACTTTGCTGGAGTTGTCCGGTTCAGATCCATCGCCCCAAGCGCTCGAAGTGGATTCGATTAGCGGGCGTAGCTTGGTGCCGCTCATGGCGGGAGCCGATTCAAGGGATTGGGATGCAAGGCCGTTGCTGGGCGAGCTGCGCCTGCGCCGCGACACCGAGATGGAAAGTCTGCGCAGCGGACCTTGGAAGTTGATTCGAGATCGGGATGGACAGCGGTTGCGCTTGTACAACTTGCAACGCGACCCACGCGAACAGCGGGACCTTGCACCACGCGAAGTCAATCGAACGCGTGCAATGAACGCGGAACTTGAGCGGCAAATTCAATTGGCGCGCGAACTCTCTCCCGCCGCGGGCGCGCAGTCGCGGCTTGAGCTTGACCCGGAGGAAGAAGCCGCCTTGCGTGATCTCGGTTACCTCGGGGAGGAAAAGGACGCAGCGCGCGATTGAACTTGCGTCGTTCGCACTTTCAAGTCATTGGCTTTGGCCGCGTTCCTAGCGGGATAGGCTCTCGGGCGGCAGGGGGCGGACTTCGACTTCGGCCCCGTCCGAAATCAGGACGCCCACAAGTCGGCCATCTTTGCGCGCGAAGACAGGAGCTCCGTTCCAGGCGCTTTCAAAGGAAAGTGCGCGGTCCACAGACCACCCGGTCGCCGTCAGACCGAGCCTGGCAGTGGAAAGCGCGACCGGTTGCATGGCCGAGTCGCCGATCACGACGCAATCCTCGGGCTCATCGGGCGATCGCAACCACTCGACTGGCCAGGGCACAACTTCCTTCGGAAGGTGCGGCAACACACCGATTCCACCCACGGACCAGGTCAACTCTTCGCCCAGCGGAATCAAGCGTCCTCCGAGGCGTAAGTTGAAGTTTTCTTGGCCATCTTCACGCTCGGGTTTGAGCAAGTTGACGGGACCGAGCAATCCGTTCTCGAGCGGCAAAAGCCAGCCGTTGAGTTCGCGATCGCGCTTGACGAAAAAAGTTTCGCTGGTGTAGCTGAGCGATGAGCGCAGGGGCCTGGCGCGGGGTGTCCCCGGAGGCAAGAGCGCCGTGCCGACCGGAAGTGACGGGCGCCAGCCGAGCCATTCGGCCTCGGGCTCGTTGTGCAGCGGGAAGGCATGCCCCGTGATTGCGGGCAAGCCGGGGTCATCGGGTGTGGCCATGGCGACCGCTCCGACGACGATGGCGCGCAGGGATTCGAGTTCGACGCTCATGCCGCCCCAAAGGCCGGCCTTGAAACTGACGCCGCTGGCCTTCCAAAAGCGCGTGTTGTCGCGCACCAAGGGTGCGTAGGGCGGCTCAATCCAAGCCCGAATCTCGACCGTGCTGGCATCGCTGGAGAGTCCGACGGAAAGCACGCGTCCGATACTTAATTGTCGGTAACTGATGGGGGCGCCGGTTTGCAGTCCGTAGCGACTGGGGGCGCGCAGGGTGATCTCAAGTCCCCCGGGATTGAAGTAGCGCAGCACCGGAGGTTCCTCAAGTGCGACAAACTCAAGCTGGCGTTCCGCTCGCGGCGGGCCCGGCAGGAGTTCCAAGTAGCGCGCACCGACTACGGTTTCCAGCCCGGCAACCTCATCCAAGGAAAGGTGGGGTCGCACAATCCAGAAGCGAGTTCCCTCGCGGGCCAGGGACGCTGCGCGGGATTTGAGCCGCACGGACAATCGCACTTCGCCGTAATCGGGGCTGAGTTCGACCACTTCAACTTCACCGACTTGAATACCGCGATAGCGCAAGTCATCGCCGGGTCGAATGCCATAGCCGCGATCGGCGGAGATGGTCAATAGCGGGCCGCGCTCCGAACGCGCTTGGTGCACTAGAAAGGCGACGGCAAGTATGGCGGCGATGGGCAGGATCCAGGCCCAGGTCCAGCGCGGCTTCGCATCTACGCTGGCCAAGGGAAGATTGGGGTCGGACATGTTTTAGAGCTTAGTGCCGGTTTGCAGGCCGCCGGAACGCAACCAAAGGGAGTGGGGATCGAAGCAAGCGCTGGCCACCAAGCTGAGCAGAACGCAACCGGTGAAAGCGAGCGCACCCGGGCCCGGGCGGACCTCAACCATGTCGCCCAATTTCAACCAGGCGACCACGACGGAGATCAACAAGACGTCCAGCATGCCCCAGCGGCCCGCGCGCTCGATCCAGTGGTAAGTAAAGGCGCGATGCTTGTCCTGCATCCAGGTGCTGGTGGCCGTCAGGGACAAAATGCCGAGCAGCTTGACCAGCGGCAGCACAATCGAGCAGACCAGCACAACGCTGCCGACCAACCATTCGCCCTCGCTCAAGAGGCCCAGGGATCCGCTCCAAACGCTCGCGTCGCGTTGTACCCCAAAGCGCTCGATGTGCATGACGGGCAAGGTGATGGCGACGGGAAACAAAATGAGCGCCGCCAGGGCTGAGGCCATGGCGCGCCGGTTGCCCAGGGCGGCACTGCGCGGTGAGTGGATCACGGCGTCGCAACGGGTGCAGCGCGCCACCCGATTGCTGGGAATGGGGGGGAGCTCGTGCACGAGCCCACAGCAGGGGCAGGACTTGAGGGACTTGGGTTCAGCCACAATGATTTCCACTGGCGAGCGGCGCGCGCGGAGCGGGCCCAAGACTATGCCGAAGCGCGCACTCAAAGACCAAGCATCGATGTGCCTGAATCTGCAGAGCCTATCGCTGCGGAGACTGCAGCTCTTCGGGGCGGTGCGATTCCAGCCCTAGCGGATGGGCGCGGCTTCAGTCCTTGGCATTCTCAGCTCCCCGCGTTCAGGTTGTCGCTGCTCAGTCGTCGCGCTGAAACTCGTCCTGGAGCGCTTGGAGCAAACTATCAATAGTGCCCTGATCGGCTTCCCAGTCGAATGGATCGATGTCTTCCCATTCAAATACATACCAGGAACTTTCCACCTCGACTTGGGTCTTGCCCTCCGACTTGAATCGTTTGACTTTGTCCACCAAGACGTCGTGGGGACGAAGGGTATCCACTTCAAAGACAGAATAGATTTCCAAGCTCGTGGAAGCCGACTGGATCGGAGGGAGCTCCGTGGGGGCGATGCGCTCGGCAAGCTTGTGCAGTGCTCGTCGAAAAGCCTTGTCATTGACGGTCTGTTCGAAAATGACGTCCACACATTCGACACCGCGATCCATGTACCGCGGCCATCGATCGATCTTGATTTTTGAGGGGACTCGGATGCCGAACAGGTCCATTTGTTCGCGCTGGACGGTTGAATTATCGCCGCTCGGGAGTTTCATCCCGGCGAAAAGGCCTACCCACTCTTGCCACTGAGTTCCAATCGTGGCGAGCATCATTGCATACATTTGCGGATCCATGAGCTTGGCCTTCATGGTCGCACGATCTTCCTCCGGCGAAGTTGCGAGCAGGCCTTCAAGAAATCGGTTGATCTCCGTTTGGCTGATGCCTCCATAATGCCCTGTGTTCGTAACCCGCCACTTCGGGATCTTGCTTTGGGCCCCCTCCAGTACGGCTTTGGCTTGGCTGAACTCAGAACCGCTCAGCTCCGTGCCATCCGCTCCACATATTGCAATCAGCTTCAAGTCTTCGATGCGAAACTGGCTGTGAATCCCATCATCATCGGGTTCCCAATGCAGCGTGTAAGTTTGCTCAACTTCAATGCCTTTCTTCTCGACAAAGGCATGAATCGGAACCGACCCACGCTGCGGCCAATCGTAGCGCAGGGTGATGGGATCCTGTGGGTTGGGTTAGGGAAGGAAGTTAAATGCTGAGCAGCAAACGGAAAGCAACGCGAGTCGAAGATTCATAGCGCAGTGGGGAAGTATTAAGTGTGCGAGCGAAGCGCAATGCGCTTGTTCGCATTCTAGGCGCAGCGAGAGACCGGCAGTAGGTGATTCCTGTACCACCAAGAATTGGGTACGTGCCTCGGCTACTTGCTCGGGATGGGGGGGTAAACCAGGTACTCGGGGCTGCCTTTTTGTTGGGGCTGGCCGAGCAGGGCATCCATCCCATCCAGCCATTCGCGTTGCATCGGCGTAGCGGATTCCCAAAGGTCGCGGGTGACGACCAGGCGCAGCGGCCCCGGATGGCCCCCGTGGAAAAGGTCATGCAAGTCGCCGACCAGGCGGCCGCGATTGTCTTGACGCTCGTGCGGCGCGGGCGGAACGATGCCGAGGATGGTTACCATTTGCTCCGGCGCGAGCATCATGAACGCGGGCGTGAGCTTTTGTGCCAGTGCATGGGACTGATGCCTAATGACTTGTTGGTGATTGCCGCGCGAGCAAAGCACCAACGCCGAACGTCCGTATTCTTGGTTCAATTCGGTGACCCAAGCGGGCGTTTTGCTTCCGGCCCATTGGTGTATGGCCCAATAGCCAAATCCAAATTGCAGCGGGAGCAGAGCGAAGCCAAGGACCAGTAAGCCCTTGCTCGCGTGCAAGCCGACCGCGGCAAACAGTGCCATGGCCGGAAGCAAACTAAAGAGATAGGCCCCCTGTTCATTGGTTTGCAGCATGAGCAGAAGCGGCAAGAAGGTCGCTATCAAAATGGCGCAAGCTGCGCGCCAGGGCAGGCGTTTTAGCGATTGGGGATCGCGCAGCAAGAGTACGACGCCAATCAGCGCCGGAATCCAAAGCGCAAGCAGTGCCAAGCTGAACTCCCGTAGAATTTTCAGCCACTCTGTCGGGTTGACGACATTTTTTGCAAGTGAACCCTCCGTGTCGGGATTGATGCGCGGGACGAAGAACCACAGTGTGGCTCCTAGGGCCGACATGAAGAGCGCTGCGGCAAGCAAACGGTTGGGAGTTTGGCCCCGCCGCCGCGCTTCAACCAAGACAAACAGAATGGCCGGCGCCCAAAACCAACCCGTGGGATGGGTCAGGCCCAGGGCCGCAAGCGCGAAGCTCCACTTGAGTGCGTCGGTGCACAGTGCTCCGGATTGGTGCACGCGCACGATCCAGTGGGTTACTGCAACTGCCGCCAAAAGTTGCAGCGTGTGAACTTCGATTGTTGTCGAATGAAAGAGCACGCCCGGAGCTAGGCCCAAAAGCAAAGCCGCGCAGAGCGCCGCAGCTTTGTGCACTCGGATTTGCCTGCCGATCAGGAATACCCATGCTGTGGCCGCGGCCGTGCCCAAGTGCGAAACCCAAAGCAGACTCGCACTGACGCTTGCGCCGCCGAAAGGGGCGCGAATGGCGTGCAGGAAATGGAAGGCGGGCAGGTACAGGGGTTTGTTGTAAGCCCACGCGCCGTGTTCCGCACGCAGTAGCAGTTCGCGCCCGTCGCTCCAGTAATTTTGCTGTTGATTCAGAGCGTACAGCAATGCCGTCAGCACAAATAAAAGGCCGGCGAGCAGCCCATCCTGTGCGTCGAGACGACCCGCGGTGGGGCGATTCCATTCAGCGCCCGCCGACCGGCGCCCAGCATTGGAGCGCGCA
>JAJDES010000162.1 GCA_029259675.1 Planctomycetota bacterium | reverse complement strand
GATATCGACGAGGATGGGAGAGTAAGTTTGTTCGAACTTGGCTCACGTTCGGGGTTGCTGTCGCTACCGCGCGAGAAAGCTGAGGGAAGTCCGTTTGCGCGCACGCGCACGGACTTTGACGGGGACCTTGCGCGACTTTTTGATGGAGTGAATCCCGCCGAATATGATCTCAATCAGGATTGGAAGTTGGACCCGTCGGAGCTGGACCGCGCTTTTTTTGCGGCATTGGATCTCAATCAAGACAAGCGCTTGAGCATGGATGAAGCTTCGCGCGCTCCGGGTTCCATGCGCGAGTTGCGCTACGGGGACGCGCTTGCCAAAAGCATCTTCAAGGGCGTCGATCGCAATCGCGATGGTCAGCTGAAAGCTGCGGAAGTTTCCATAGATGACGAGTCTTTTGCGGCACTGGACGTTGATGGAAATGGGTCCGTGCAGTTGGAAATCGATCGGGATGTCGCGCGCCGCTTGGGTGTGGACCGCACTGCGGGCGAGTGGCCGAGCCGGCGCCCGGTGGTTCCCGCCCTGCCGCCCGTGCTCAGCATGGAGACTTTGTTGGCTGTGTTTGACGCCGACGATGACCAGCAAATCGGATCCGAGGAGATGAAAGGGCGCGACCGCCTATTTGAATTCCTCGACCGCGATCGCAATCGCTTCTTGGATGAAATGGAGTTGCAGCGCGCAGTCGCACTCATGGATCGACAGGGGGTGAACTTGGCTCCCGACGACTACCTGGTCCGTTGGGACTTGGACGGCGACGAGCGCGTTGGGCCGGAGGAGTTGCCGAGCTGGCTCTGGCGTCGCGTCGAGAAGTTAGGGGCAGATTGAGACGTGCGCGGGCTTGCACTTGCGCAGCAGCAGCCCACCGGTTTCGGAGCCCTATTCCTAAGGCCTTTTTGAGCCTGGGGTTGTGACTGCGTTGTGGGGCTTGTGGGGCCACTCTGGTATGATCTTCCGCTCGAATTTCAGCCATGACCATAGCCAGTGAGACCCCCCAGGGTGCCCCGACCGGGTCACCGATATCAGGCCGCAAGCCCGCCTGGTTAAAGGTGCCCCTACCCGGGGGAGAAGCCTATGGGCGTCTCAAGCAGCTCGTGCGCAATTTGAATTTGCACACCGTTTGCGAGGAGGCCCGCTGCCCCAATGTCGGTGAATGTTGGAAGGGCTCGCACGCCACGATGACCCTGATGGTTCTCGGCGATGAGTGCACTCGGCGCTGCCGCTTCTGCGCCGTCAAAACCTTGGACAGGCCCGCCCCTCCGGATCCCAAGGAGCCGGCCCATGTGGGGCAAGCCGTGGGCGAGCTCGACCTGGGCTACGTTGTCATTACCAGTGTGGATCGCGACGATCTCGCCGATGGGGGAGCCTCCCATTACGCGCAATGTGTGCGAGAAATTCGCACCCAGAGCGCTCGCACGGTCATCGAAACGTTGATTCCCGATTATGTGGGCGATTCGCTGCGATTGTTGATGGATGCGCGCCCGGACGTGTTGGCTCACAACGTCGAGGTGGTTGATCGCTTGCAGCGCAAGATTCGCGATCCGCGCTGCAGCTTTGAGCGCTCGCTGCAAACGTTGCGCGAAGCCAAAGAATTGCATCCCGGTTGTTACACCAAGTCCTCGCTCATGCTCGGACTCGGAGAAAGCCCCGCTGAAGTGCGGGATAGTTTGCAGCGTTTGCGCGCGGCGAATGTCGACTTCATCACCCTGGGGCAATACTTGCGCCCAAGTGCCAATTACGCACCGGTGATTGATTACGTCGAGCCCAAGATTTTTGACGAATATCGCGAATACGGGCTCCAATTGGGCTTTTCGTATGTCGCTTCCGGACCGCTTGTGCGCTCCAGTTACAAGGCCGGAGAATTTTTTGCGGAGCGCATGGTTCGCCGGCGCCGCGAAGCTTCGGGGGGCCAATCTGCTGACGGCCATTCCGCGCTGAGCAAAGCAAATGATTCAGGCGCAACAGTTTCTCACTTGCAGGCTCCAGGCGGAGCCCCACGGAAGGCAACTTCATGAAAACCAAGGGACCGCTTTCGGTAATTGACGCCAAGGGCGGAATCAACGGCTACGACCACGGCTTGAGCGAGAAGCAATTGCTGCATTGCTACACGACCATGTTGCGTGTGCGCGCCTTCGACGAGATCTGCCTCAAGTTGCAGCGCTCGGGCCGGATTGGTTTTTCCATTCCGAATCTCGGCATCGAAGCTTGCCAAGTCGGGGCGGCCAGCGCCCTGCGAACGACCGACTGGATCTTTCCCAGCTATCGCGACTTCGGCATGGCCATGTATCACGGCATCAGCTCGCTGGAGATGATGCACAATATGTACGGCAACGCCCTTGATGGAGCTAAGGGCCGGCAAATGCCGGTGCACTTCAGCTTCGTGGATCCGATTCACTTCGTCTCCATCTCCTCGCCGATCGGAACGCACATTCCCCAGGCCGTCGGGGCTGCATTTGCCGCTCAAAAACGCGGCGAAGACACGGTGGTGTTGGCCAGCTTCGGCGATGGTGGAACCTCCAGCCTAGGTTTCCACTCGGGACTCAATTTCGCCGGTGTCTGGAAGTCCCCGGTCGTTTTCCTGTGCCAGAACAACGGCTATGCGATTTCGCTGCCGGTTGAGGAGCAAACGGCATCCGACGGTTTTGCGATCAAAGCCGAGGCCTACGGCATGCGCGGAGTCGTAGTAGACGGCAACGATCTTTTTGCTGTGCGCAAGGCCGTCTCCGAGGCTGCGGAGAGTGCTCGCGCAGGCGAGGGGCCGGTGCTGATCGAAGCCAAAACCTTCCGCATGG
>JAJDES010000161.1 GCA_029259675.1 Planctomycetota bacterium | reverse complement strand
GCACCCTCAAAAGCTGCGACCAAGACTCCGGCAAAAGCTCCCGCCAAGACCAAGCGGGCTGACCGTGTTGGGAAAGCAGCCAAGACAACGACGAAGTCATCGGCCAAACCTGCCGCCAAGAAAGCTCCCAAAAAGACGGCCTCCAAGCTGCGCCAAGTTGAACTGCACCCGCCCAAAGCGTCGGGAGTGAAGCGCTCTTCCAAGCCGGCGAATTCAAGTGCTTCGCAGCCTGCTTCGAAGAAACCGGCCGCAAAGAAACCCACAACAAAGAATCGCAGCGCGGCAAAGGCGGGCTCAAAGCCCGCCGCCAAAGCCAAAACCACCGCTCCCGACGATCTTTCGAAGATCACCGGCATCGGAGCAGGTTTTGCCAAGACCCTGCAGCAATCGGGGATCCAAACCTACGCCGATCTGGCGGCCCTCAAGGGCAAGCCTCTCGAAGAGGTCGCCAAGAAGCTGCGTGTAACCACCGATCGCATCGCCAAGGAAGGCTGGAAGGAAGCGGCCCGCAAGTTGGCTCGCTCCTCCAAATCCAAGCGAGTGGCCAGCAAGTAGCGCAAAGGAGTTCGGACGGTGATCTATCCAGCTTGCCGTTGTCGCGAATTCCTGCGCGCCTCACTGCCTCCGAGATCCAACGGCCCCGCTGTGCCGAAGGTTCCGAATCCGGCACCGACCGACCCGCTGTCACCATTTGCGCCTCCGGCATCGAATGGCGGGAAGACGAAGTCGGCAGTTCATCGACGCGAATGGATGGGCGCGGTTTTGCCAACGCGGAGATGAAGACCCGAAACTAGCTGCGCGCCTCGGCCGAGGCGCTATCCCCATAGGCTCAAGCGCACGGGGTCCGCGCTTCACCCACTATGTATTCAGTGAAGCCCCCGCCTCGGCCTGTTCAGCATCGCCCGCCCCGGCGGAGCCCAACTGCAGCTTGCACAGGCGCCAGTAGAGGCCGCGTTGCTGCATCAGGCTTTCGTGATTGCCCTGCTCGACGATTTCGCCCTTTTGCATGACCAGGATGCGGTCGGCATCGATGACGGTGGAGAGGCGGTGGGCGATGATCAAAGAAGTCCGGCCGCGCAGAACTTCCTTCTCGGCACTTTGGAGCAGGGCTTCGGTGTGCGAATCCACATTGGCCGTGGCCTCGTCGAGAACGAGCACCTCGGGCTCGCTGGCGAGAATACGTGCGAAGGCCACCAATTGCTTTTCTCCGGCGGAGAGGTTTTTGCCGCGCTCGAGGATGGGCTCGTCGTAGCCGCGCGGCAAACGCTCGAGGCATTCATCGAGTCCCAGGCGCGTTGCGGCGGCGCGAGCGAGCTTGGGATCCACATGGCTTTGGCCCAGCCGGATGTTGTCGAGCACCGTCCCTTCGAACAAGAAGGGTTCCTGTTGAACGACACCCACGCGCTGTCGCAATGCATTGAGGCGCCAATCGCGCACATCCACACCATCGAGGAACACGCCACCTGCGCGCGTACCGTCGGCTGCGGCATCCACGTCGTAAAGCCGAGTTAGGAGCTTCATCAACGTCGTCTTTCCCGCCCCGGTCGCGCCCACGACAGCCACTCGCTCGCCGGCCTCGAGACGGAAGGAGAGTCCGCGCAAGACAGGCTCACTGGGATCGTAGGCAAAGTGCACGTCGCGAAATTCGATCAAGCCCCGCGCCGGCGGCGCCTCAACCGGATGCTCGGCTTCCTTAATACTCTCGTCCGTATCGAACAGGCCGAAGATGCGCGAACCGGCGGTCATGGCGTTCTGCAAGACCGTGTACTTTTGGCTCAGATCGCTGAGGGGCGTGAAGAACTTTTGCATGTAGTCCACGAAGGAGTACAGGATGCCGAGGGTCAATCCGCCGCTCCAACTGCCCAGGTCGGCGGGACGCGGTCCACCCATGGACTCCACCACGAGTCCCCCGCCGTACCAAAGAATCAGGGCGGTCGTGAAGGATCCGAGCATCTCGGTCGTGGCCGACAAAGTCGATTCCCACACGACGGTCGAGAGTTGTGCGTCGCGCACACCGGTGTTGATTTCGGTGAACTCACCGCGCGCTTTGTGCTCGCGCCGAAAGATTTGAATCAGCGACATGCCGCCCACATTCTCGTGCAGGAAGCCGTTCATTTGGCCGGTGCGACTGCGCATCGTCTCGTAGGCGCTGCGCACGTAGCGCCGGATGATCGTCGTGGCCAGCAAGAGCACCGGCACCACTGTCATGGTGACCAAGGTCAGGCGCCAATCCAGGCTGAGCAAAATCGCAATCGTGGCCGTTAGGAAGAAAACGTCTCCCAGGATCGTGACCACGCCCGACGAAAACAGTTCGTACAGGGCTTCCACATCGGTCGTGATGCGCCCCACGAGGGTTCCCGTGCGATGCTTGTCATAGAAGCGAGCCGATTGCTTTTGCAGGTGCCGAAACAGCTTGCAGCGCAAGTCGCGCAGGGCGTTGTGCCCGGCGCGATCGATGGTGAGCATTTGCGAGCGTCGCGCCAAAAGTTCAACCAGGTTCACGCCGGCGAAGGCCATCAGCAAACCCATGAGACCTTGCTGCACGCCGGGAATGAGATGATCGTCAATGGCGATCTTCACCAGGTAGGTGCTCAACAGGCGCGCACCCGAGGTCAACAGCAACAGCCCAAGCCCGATCCACAAAAGATGCTGGTGCGGACGCACAAATTCCCACAGTCGCAAAAACAAGCGCGCATCCCAGCTCGCCGATTCACGCTTGTTACGCGCTTCACTCACGACACGTCCCCCTCGAAGCTCTCCACTTCGCGCTCCAGGCGCTCGCGCATTTCCTGGCGCTCCCAGAGTCCCTTGTAGAAACCCGATTGGGCCAGAAGCTGCTCGTGGGAGCCGCGCTCGCCGATGCGCCCGTCCTCCAACACGATGATTTCGTCGGCCGCGCTGAGGTGCGCCAAATGATGGGAAACAATCACCGTTGTGCGACCGGCCATCAGCGGGCGCAGGCGCTCCATGATTTCCTCCGCCGTGTGGGCGTCCACGGCCGAAAGCGTGTCGTCCAAGAGCAATAGCTCGGGATCGAGCAACAGCACGCGCGCCAGGGCCGTGCGTTGGCGTTGTCCACCGGACAGGTTCACGCCGCGCTCGCCCAACATGGTCTCCAGGCCGTCCGGCAATTGATCCAGGTCCTCGGACAGTCGCGAGTCCTCGGCTGCGCGCAGAATCTCCTCGCGCGTGGCCTCTATTCGCCCGAGGGAGACGTTTTCGGCTAGGGATTTGCTGAACAGGAAGGTTTCCTGGGGCACGTAGCCCACGCGCGAACGCACGTCGTCCAAGCGCAGCTCGGTCACGTCGCGGCCCCCCAGGAATACGGAACCGGCATCGACTTCGAGTTCGCGCGCCAAAACGCGCAGCAGCGTGGTTTTGCCCGAGCCCGTCAACCCAACGATGCCCAGGGTTTTGCCCGGCTGCACTTCAAAGTCGATCCCTTCCAGGACCAAGCGCTCGGGCAAGCGCTCCTGGGTCGTCCCTTCGCCGTCACTCAAGCGCCGCTCGCTGCCGCCCAAAGTAATGCTGAGATCGCGCACAGAGAGCCCGCCACCCTTGTCCGGAGCCGGCCCCGGCCCGGCGGGGTCCAGCATGGTCAGGTCGGCGTCAAAGACTTCGCACAAGCGCCGCAGGGCAGCGCGGCCGCGCTGCAGTGAGCTGATCACAAAGCCCATCACGCCGGTCGGCGCCGCCAACATTTGCAGGTAAAAGAGGATCGAGATGAAGTCGCCCAGGGACAGTTCGCCGCGCATCACTCGCGGTCCTCCCACGGCCAACACCAGCAACAAACACAGGGCCGCCAAGCCGCCCATCAGGGGTGAAAGCACGCCGCGCGCGCGGGTCACTTCCAAGTTGAGTTCGCGGTACTCCTCGGCGCGTTTGTCGAAACGCTCGGCATCCAGGGCCTCGATGCCCAGGGCCTGCACAACCGTGTGGCCGCTGATCGATTCGTCCGTCTTGGCGCTGACTTCGGCCAGCTTGGCCTGGGCCCTGCGCGAACCGCGTTGAATGCGACCGGCCAAGAAGCGCGACGAAATGACGAAGAGCGGAATCGGCAAGACACAGATCAGTGTCAAGTCCGGACTCTTGGAGGCCATCACCGTCAGGCAAAAGAGATAAACAACCGCCGTTTCGGCCAGGTACATGAACACCGGGCCCATCAAGCCCTGCACGTTGCGCACGTCATTGACGCAGCGCGACATCAGCTCGCCGGTCGTATTCTCGATGTAGAAAGAGGGAGAGAGTCGCAGCAAGTGATCGAAGAGATCCCTGCGCACATCCGAGACCACCCGCCGACTGGTGCCGAGAATCAAGATTCGGCTGGCGGTGCGTATCAAGGCACCGATGGCTGCCGCCACCACAATCGACCCTGCGCCCCACAACACCAAGCTCTTGATCGATTGCGCACCGAGCCCCGAATCTCCGAGCTCGGTTTCGCGCTCGGCCCCCGCCCGCAGGGTGTCGATCGACTCCCCGAGGAAGTACGGAATGGCAATGCGCGAAGCCACGGCTCCAGCCAAACACAACGCTCCCAGGCCGTAGCGCCAGCGATAGCGCTTGAGGTGCGGCCAAAGCAATAGGAAATCGCGCGTCATGGGGCTAGGGGAACGCAGGCGTTTTGCTGGCGTTGCGACCCGTTGTGCTCTTCTGGGCGCACTTCAACGTAAATCCAATCAACGGGTAGTAAGAACGCGCCAGCCCGATTGCGCTGGCCGCCGCGCAACGCAATGGGTTTCGCCTGTGAAAAGCGGACGGATGCAACTTTCGCGGAGCCAAGGCTCCAGGCCCCTTGGCTCCCATGCAACATCGCCCTAGGGCTCCATGCGCTGCATGGTGCGCGGGAAAGGGATGCATTCGCGCACGTGCTCCACGCCGCAAATCCAGCCCACGCAGCGCTCGAGACCCAGACCGAAGCCACCGTGCGGAACGCTGCCATAGCGGCGCAGATCCAAGTACCACTCGAAGGCCTCCATCGACAAGTCGTGCTCTTGGATGCGCTCCAGGAGCAAATCCAAACTGTCTTCGCGCTGACTGCCGCCGATCAACTCCCCTACGCCTTCGGTGCCGAGCACGTCCACGCACAGGCACTTGCTGTCGTCCTTGGGGTCGCGCTTCATGTAGAAGGCCTTCACCGCAGAGGGATAGTGCGTAACCATCAGGGGCTTGTCGTTCAGATTCGACAGAATGGTTTCGTCCGGTGCACCGAAGTCCTCGCCGTACTCGAAGGACGAATCGGGATGCTCGGCCAGGATTTTTGCCGCCTCGTCGTAGGTCATGCGCGGAAAGGGCGGCACGATTTTCTGCAGCGTTTCGACACTGCGCTCAAGCACTTCCAACTCCGGCCCGCGATGCTCGATCACGTGGGCAACCGTGGCGCTCAGCATGTTTTCGGCCAAACTGAGCACATCTTCCAATTCGGCGTAGGCCATCTCGGGTTCGAGCATCCAAAACTCGGTCAGGTGGCGGCGCGTTTTGGACTTCTCCGCTCGAAAGGTCGGACCAAAGCAGAAGACCTTGCCCAGAGCCATCGCACTCGCTTCGGCATACAGCTGACCCGATTGCGTCAAAAAGGCCTGCCTGTCGAAGTAGTCGAGATTGAACAGCGTCGAGGTCCCCTCGCAAGCGTTGGGCGTGAACATAGGCGAGTCCACGCAAACGAATCCTTCGCGATCGAAAAAGTTGCGCAGCCCGGTGATCACCGCATCGCGAATGCGCATCACGGCCCACTGACGTCTGGAGCGCAGCCAGAGGTGACGTCGCGACAACAAAAAGTCGGTGCCGTGGTCCTTGGGCGTGATCGGGTAGCCGTCCACGATCTGGTGCACCTGGCCCGATTGGATCGATAACTCGAAGCCCCCCGGAGCGCGATCGTCGGCGCGCACTTGGCCGGTCAAGCTCAAGCTGCTCTCCTGCCCGGCTTGACCGATGTTCTCGAACAGCTCCTCATCCACATCCTTCTTGAAAGCAACGCATTGGCAAACCCCCGTGCCGTCGCGCAACTGAACGAAATGCAATTTGCCCTTGGAACTTTTGTTGTAGATCCAGCCCCGCAGGGTCACGGTCTGGTCAACATGTTCTGCGAGCTTTTCAATGGTGGTAATCATCGCGAATTAGAGATTGCGCCTGGTTCCTTGCGCGCAGCCGCCGCCCACATGCGATTGAATTCGGGTGAATTCATGCGAACTGCTTTGCGCCGAGAAGTTGGACCGTGCGGGTGTAGACGAGCTGATGGATTGGGGAAGCGTATAGATCGAGTGCGAACAATAATGAGGAGCTCGGTTCGCTGAGCTGTCCCAGCTGCCGCAGCCAGCCCATGCCGGCCAAGCTGCGCAGTTGCTTGAGACAAAAATCGGGTCAGGGGAACATCGATGTCACCGAGCGCAGCTGAACATCGGCGATGGCACCACTGCGAACGGAAACGCGCCCCTTGTGCAACACGCCGTTCTTGTACAGCTCGACGCTCACCTCGCCGTCGTCCTGGGCCATTTTGGCCACCTCTTCAGGTGAACTTACGATGTGGATGCGCTCGTAGCCCTGGGCCAACAGGCGATTGACTACGCGCTCGGAGAGGGTCGTGCTCGAGGCCGCCGACACCTTCCCGTTCTCGCGCTCCCGCTCGCGCCCAAGATTTTCAAGCGCCCGCAAGAGGGCATCCTCCATACGGCCTTGACCGTCGCGAATGTCCACCACCACGTGTTCGAGCCGGCGCAGATCCAGGTCCTCGCGTTGGGAAGCCAACTTGGAAACCAGAGCCGTCAATTCCTCGACCGCATCCAATCGAGTCGCCAGGCGCTCGATCTCTTTGGAGCGGGCAACCAAGAGCCACAGTGCTGCAGCGGATGCCGTGCCGATCAGGGCAAAAACAACCAGTATCAACGGCCAGAGTCCGGCCATGGGATCGGCATCTAGGTTCAGAGCCGCGAACGAAACTTGAGGCGCGCGACCCGCGGCGGGCAAGAATCCCAAAAATGTCTGGCAGATAAAAATCATGGTCGCAAGCGGGCTCACCGCCGGGGGCGCAGGATAGCATCCCCAGCTCCACTCCCCAATTGCCCCATTGGCCGAAGTCCAATCCCCTTCAAGGCTTGCAGCGGGGCATCAGTTCCCTAATCTGAGCCGCCATGGCGCGCTTCGCAAGCTTACTCATCGCTGCGGCCATCGCCGTGGCCGTTGCCTATCTCCCCGGCCCCAGGGCATCGGAACTCGCCGCCCGCACCGTCGGCGACCTCTTGGTCGAAGTCCCCTTTGAAGTGCAGGCTGCCTGGCCGGAATTCGTTGCCGGCAAAGCGGGCCAAGCTCCCGCCAGTCCGAACTCAGCGGACGCCGAACAGAGCGACGATGCGTCTGCTGCCGAATCGGACACGGCGGACTTAGAGACCGTCGCCGGGCTGTTGACCCGCAAATCGCAGCGCGAGTTGGCGCAAATCGGACGCGCAGCCTTGAACAAACTGCCCCCGGAGCAGGTGCAAGCTTGGGTGGACTTGGACAAGGAAAAGGACACCGGGCCGCCGACCTTGGCGCAAATGATCCTGGCCGACGCCCACGTGCGACAAGATGACGAGGACCCGAACTCGCTTCGATTTGCTCTGTTCGGAACTTCCTTCGGAGCCGAAATCGACGAAGCTGAACAGGCCGAAGCGGCCGAGCGCCAAGCGCAAGCGCAGCTCGAAGCAGAGGTCGATTCGAGTGAGCCGGATGCGGACGCCGTTGATACAGGTGCGGACGAGGACTTGGAAGCAGACCCCTCGGCCGTGCTGCACTTCACCGCACGCCAAAGCGTCGTGCGCGGCCTGCGCCAGCAAACGACGCAGCTGCTGGGCAAGACGCTCATTGTGCCCGGATCCAAAATGCCCCAGGTGGGCGGGGCCGGCTTTGAATCGGCGTACCTGTCCAAGCACTTGATGTTGGCTTACACGCCCGGCCAAGGCCCCCACTTAACAGCGGGAGCGCCCTATTCCCCACCCGGCAAGAGTTCCTTGCTGCCGCCGTTCGTGGCCATCTTGCTCGCCGTCCTGTTGCGCCGGCCCATCGTTTCGCTCCTGGCCGGAATCCTGGTCGGCGCCTACGCGCTGCAAAGAATTGGCGGAACGGAAATTGTGGCATCGATCACCCAGGGAAGTTTGGACATCGGCCGCACCTACTTTTGGCGTGAATTAGTCGCGCCGGAGCGAGCCATGATCGTGGGCTTCGTGATCTGCATGCTGGCCATGGTCGGCATCATCACGAAGAACGGAGGCATCCGCGGCATCATGGACCGCCTCGCCAGGCTGGCCAACAGTGCCAAGAACACTCAAATCGCCACATTCCTGATGGGCTTGGTGATTTTCTTCGACGACTACGCCAACACCATTTTGGTCGGCTCCACCATGCGGCCGCTTTCCGATCGTTACCGCGTGTCGCGCGAAAAGCTGGCCTACCTAGTGGATTCAACCGCAGCGCCCGTGGCCGGCATCTCCATCTTCAGCACATGGATTGCGTTCATGGTCTCGACCTATGCCGCGCAACTCCCCGAAGCCGGATTGACGGCAGGTGACGGCTACGAGATTTTCCTGCAGACCCTGCCGTATCGCTTCTACTGCGGCTTCGCCCTGGTGTTTGTAGCCCTCGTCTGCTTCACAGGCCGCGACTTCGGCCCCATGCGAACCGCAGAGCTTCGCGCCCGTAAAACGGGTCAACTCGTGCGCAAGGGCAGCACCCCCTTGGTTGGAAAGGCGGGTACCGACTTGGAGCCGGCGCCCAATGCCGTTCCCCGAGCTTGGCGCGCCCTACTACCGATCCTGGCCTTCATCGGAGTCACCCTCGAGGAGATTTTGCGCGGCGGCGGCGGATTCGCCATGGACAGCGCAGAACTCTTCAGCTTGCAGGGTATGACCACCGTGCTCAGCAAGGGCTCTGGCAGTTGGCCCCTCTTGGCCGGATCCTCAGCCGGCATGCTGCTCGCCTTCCTCATTTCAGCCGCCCAGGGCCTGGCCAAAACCGTACTGCAATCCGCCTGGCGCACCCTGCTATCCATGGGAGTCGCCATCGGCATCCTTTATGGCGCATGGATGATCGGGGCGGTTTGCTCCGACCTGGGCACGGCCTCGTATCTCTCCGAATTAATCGGTGACATGCAACCGGCACTGCTGCCCTTGGCCCTGTTCTTCCTGGCCGGGCTGGTGGCCTTCTCGACGGGCTCGTCCTGGAGCACCATGAGCATTCTGTTGCCGCTGGTGATCGGACTCGCCTACCAACTGGGCGAAGAGGGTGAGATCGGCGGCATCTTTCTCCTGGTGCTTTCGATCAGCGCCGTGCTCGAAGGTGCTATTTTCGGCGACCATTGCTCGCCCATTTCGGACACAACCGTGATGTCCTCGATCGCCTCCGCCTCCGATCACATCGACCACGTGAAGACCCAAATCCCCTATGCGGTTTCGGTCATGTTGGTGGCGACAATGGCCGGCTATTTCCCGTGCGCCTTCCTCGGCGCATCGCCTTGGCTTTGTTGGCTCGTCGGCATCGCCCTGCTGTGCCTGTTGATTGCGATGCGCGGCAAGCCCATGGATGCCGGGATCGACGACGAAACGGACAGTTCCCAAGTTTCCCTAGAGAGCCAAGCGGCGACGAGCTGATCCGTGGCTGAAGCTACAGAGAATCGCAAGCAGGCCAACATGGGCCGGCGCCTCGTATTGGGCGTCGTGTTCGGCATTTTGGTCTACGCGGGCATCTTGATTTGGCTCGATGCCGACTCGATCCTCAAGGCCCTGCGCAAGGTTGCGCCCGCGACGATTTTTGCGGCCCTGGGCCTGGCCT
>JAJDES010000017.1 GCA_029259675.1 Planctomycetota bacterium | reverse complement strand
CGCCCGGGAAGGGTCGCGTTGAGTAAGGATCATGGAAGTCTAGCTCCTGGATTTGGGGATGCCCCGCGCTAGTTGCGAGTGCTGAACTTACTGCCTCCAAGCCTGTCCGTTACTCGAATGTACGATTCTAGTACGCAGGGCGTTGCGCCCCGGCTGGAGCGCCCTTGCTGGCCTGTTGGATGCAGTTGGTTGAGGGGACCGGTACGGGGCGGGAGCATCGAATTGAGTGCCCAGCTGGGATCTTGGCCGAAGTTGGGCTTGGTTGTCGCATTTCAGGCGGGGCTCGCAGGGCTGCCGACCGTGCTGAAATGGGGCCGGCTTGCCGTTCCAAACTCGACTCAGAGAGCGCTGATTGGGCCACGACGCAGATCCAATGGACCGGCGTGCACCCCTCGCTTTAGGAAGTGGGGTCCGCCGGCTTCAGAGCCCGCAATCTTGCTTAGCTCCGGGCCGACTTCAGCTTGGAAGAGGACCCAATTCGAATCTCGCGATCCGGCTCGCTCCGCTTTCCTAACTGCGGAAGCGCTTGCGGCAAATGGTCCGAAACATTCCCAAAGCCGTGCCCGCAACTTTGAAGAAGCTGTCGGAGTGCTTGGATTCGCCGCCCATTCGAGCACCGTAATGAACCGGGATCTCGATTGCGCGCAAGCCCTGCCGGTAGGCCTCGCAAATCATCTCCGGTGAAAACGACGGACCCGTTTCAATCGTACCGGCGGCGATTTTGCTCCAACTTGAGAGCCAGATCGCGCGGTAGGTGCAGCCGACATCGGTCAGGCGCGGCTCGTGGGGCAGGTACCAGAATAGCTCCAGGAGTTTGGCCATGCTGACGTTGCCCCAGCGCAGGAGCTTGTCCATGTTGGCGCCCTGCTGAACCATTTGGCGTGTCGTGCGCGTGCCCAAAACCAAATTGGCGTCGGACAGATAGTGCAGCAGCTTCCAAATGTCCTCGGCCTCAAAAGAGCCGTCGGCTTCCGATAACACGGCTATCTCCAGACCTTCCTGCAGGCACCAATTCAGACCGGCACGCAGGGCGCAGCCATAGCCCGCTTCGGATTCTTCGATAACGGTTGCGCCTTCGCGGGCCGCCAACTCAGCGGTGGCGTCGCGGCAGTTGTTGTCGATTACCAGGACGCGATCGACACACTCCACAGCGAGGAAGCCACGCACCACATCGGCGATGGTTTCCGCTTCGTTGTAGGCCGGGATGACGACGGCGACGCTGTGGTCCTGAAACATGGATCGGGATCAGAGCTGTGGAGTGGTCGCCGGGCAGGCGGCGCAATCGGGGGAGGGCTTGCAGAATTGATTGCCGGCGCGCACACAGAGGGCGTGGAATTCTTCGTAGACCAACTGATCGTCAATCAGCCGTTCGCGCAGCCATTGGCGGCAGTCTTCGAGGGGAGTGTCCATGGGTACGAGCGCGTGTCGGTCGAGGATGCGGCGCGTGTAGGTATCGACAATCGGCGAGCGGCGTCCAGCGGCGTAGCAAAGAATACAGTCGGCAGTTTCGGGCCCGACACCCCAGACTCCCAATAGATCTTTGCGCAGGGGCTCGAGCGGCTCCGCGCGCAGGGCTTCGAGCCCGCCGCGGGCCAGGTACCAATTCGATACTTCCCGCAGCTTGCGCGCCTTGGCGCGAAAGGTGCCCGAGGGGCGCAGGGTCGCTTCCAACTGCTCGGAATCGGCTTCCAGAATGGAATGGGGGTCGAGCCAGTCGCGTCGGCGCAATTCCGCAAGCGCCAGCTCCGCATTGCGCCAGGACGCGTTTTGGGTCAGGAGCGCCCCCAGAATGACCTCAAAGGGCGTGGCCGCGGGCCACCAGGATTGGGGACCGAAGGAGCTGTACAGCTCCATCAGCACCTCGTTCAAGCTCGAATCTTCCGCCATGCGCGCGAGGGGTCTCGAGCGCGTGCCCACGTGGGGTTTGCCCGCATACCTCAGCTGCGATTGGGCAAGGCCCGGGTCCTGGGGCGTGGGGAGCGCGGAATCCATGAATCAATGCACCCGGACTAGCGCGGCAAATCGGGTTTTGCGGCGCGCACCATCAGGGACACGCCAGCCGTGATCGGCAGGCTGCGCACGCAGAGGGATTCGACGGCGAAGACGGGCGCCAGCAGTGCGTTGACCAAATTCGACGAGCTTCCGAAGTCGGTGGCGGGGGCTTGTTTGCCGCTCAGTTTCGATTGCAGACGCTTGGCGATGCGAACGGCTGCGATGGCCGGCAGCAGCAAGAAATTGAAGCCCTGGCGGCGCAGCAGGTTGAACCCGGCCGCTCCCAAGCGTTGCTCGAGTTCGCCGCTCGAGTAACGCCGCTTGTGATGCAAGAATTCGTCGTGGGGCGACCAGAGCCAGGGGTAGCGCGGCACGGAAGCGACCAACTCACCGCCCGGTTTGAGTACGCGCAAAAACTCGGATAAGAGGGCGGCGTCGTCTTCGATGTGCTCAATGAAGTCGAGTGCGACGATGCAATCGACGCTGGCGTTTTGCAGTGGCAAGGTCGAGCCTGAACCGCGCAGGAGATGAACGCCGAGTTCGCGTTGGCGACTGTAGGCGAGGGCGCCGTCGTCGAGGTCGAGACCCAGGCGCTGTGCGGCGGGGAAAAGTTGTTCAACGAGTTGCAAGTTGCTGCCGGTGCCGCAACCGACATCGAGGATGACGGCTCGCTGGCGAGCTTTCAGTGCGTTTTGCAGTAGCGGCGTAATGAGCTTGCGCTTGGCGCGAAACCACCAGTGGTGATCTTCGAGCTCGCTCATTTCGCGATAGGCGCCGGGATCCATTATCGATAGCGGCCCGCAATGCGGCGCAGGAAGATGCGCAGCAGGTCGCTGCCCGATTCAATCACGGCCCCCAGCAGGCGCACTTTGGTGTCATCCTCATTGCGCCAAACAACGGGAACTTGCACGAGCTTGAGACCCTGCTCCTGGGCGATGACCACAAGTTCGGCGTCGAAGGCCCATCCGTTCAAGCTCGAGCGCTCGAAGACGCGCCGCGCGGCATCGCGTTGGAAGCCCTTGAAGCCGCAGGTAAAGTCCTGCACGCCCGGGGCCAAGAACGTGCGCGTGATCAAGGTGAAGCCGCGCCCGAGCCACTCGCGCAGTTTGGGTTGGTGGCGCGTGATTTGGGAGCCCGGGGAGCGGCGATTGCCGAGCACCATGTCGTAGCCGGAATCGAGGGCGCCGAGGAAGGGTGGGATTTCCGTAAGGGGTGTGGAGAGGTCCACGTCCATGAAGAAAATGACGTCGCCCTCGGCCTCGAGCATGCCGCGCCTGACAGCTCCGCCCTTGCCCACATTTTGGGGCAGCTGGAAGACGCGGGCGCGCTCGTCGGAGCCGGCCAAGCGCGAGAGGATCTCGGGGCTGCGGTCGGTGGATCCGTCGTCCACGAAGACGATCTCGAAGCTGCGCCCCAGCTCCTCGAGGAACGGGATCAATTCCCCAAAGGTGCCCTCAAGGGTGCGCTCTTCGTTGTAGACCGGAAGGACGATGCTCAGGCTGGGTCGCGGCACGGCGCGAAAGTATAGGGCGCCCCGGCCCTCCGAGTCGGGGGCGGATCGCTCCCCAATTTTCGAAACCGGCCGATTTCCGGTAGATGCCGGGGAATGCGGCGTTGCGGCGGCGCTCTCGATCCGGTACTTCCTGACGCACCTTTGGGGCGCAAGCTTTGGAATTATCGCAAGCAAACAGCAGTGGAGAGCGGCCGCAACAGGAGGGCGCGGGCGCTCGAGAGCTGCTCATTGCGGGTATTTTGTTCCTCCTGGTATGCGCCTGGCCGGTGCGCCAGGGCCTGTTCGATTCGGAGAGCGTGCTGTTCGGAATCGACACGGCTACCACGCAATTGCCCTGGAGTGAGCAGCTTCCGCCATTGGAAGCGGGCGAGAGCAGACCGCGCAATCCGGCCTTGGGGGACCAGGGCCACGGCTTTTACCCGCTTTATCACTGGGTCGCCGCATCCTGGGCCAAGGGCGATGCGCCGCTGTGGAACCCGCTGATTTTTTGCGGGGCTCCCGCCGCCGGCAATCCCCAATACGGCATCTTCGATCCCCAATGCTGGCCGCTGGTATTGGCCTGGAAAGTGGGTGGGCAGGATTGGATGGATCGCGGCTTGGCGCTGATGGCTTGGTTGCGATTGGCGCTGGCCGGGCTGGGTGCCTACGCCCTGGCGCGTCGCTTGGGATTGGGCCCGAGTGGCTCCGCCCTGTCCGGAGTGCTCTTCTCTCTCTCGGGCTACCTGGTCCTCTGGCTCAACTTCGGCCTGGGTCACGTGCCGCCGCTCCTGCCTTGGATTTTCTATTTCCTCGAGGGCACGCGCTTGGCTCGGCCGGCTCGCGCCGCTGCCGGAGTTGCCCTCTCATTGGCCATGGCGTGCGCCGCGGGCCATCCCGAAACGGCGTTTTTCGGCGGAGTCGCGGCGGGAATTTGGGCGCTTGTGATTTGGCGTGAAGATCGTCGGGCGGGCAGCTGGTCCTTGGCCGGGTTGGCGCTCGGTGTCTTGGTCGCCGCGCCGGTCCTGTTGCCGTTTGTTGAGTACTTGCAACTTTCCGCCGCCAAAGCCGATCGAGAGCAGCAACTGACCCACATGGCCCAGGATCCCGTGGCCCTGGGACTCTTGATTGCATGCGCAGGCTTCGTCTTGGTTTGGCGCCGCAGCGCACAAAGCCATTCGCAAACGTGGAGCCAACGCACGGCTTCGGTGCTGGGCCTGGTGTTTGGCGTCGGAGCGCTATTGTGGGTTTTGGCCAGGCGCGGTTTGGAGCCGGCCGCGTCGATCTGCTTGGTCCCCGATGTTTTCGGTGCCCCCGGCGACGGGCTGGGGGGCTACTTCGGCTCGACCAATTTGACCGAGCAGGGCAGTGGTTGGATTGCTGCGGTTGGGTTGGCCCTGGCGTTTGCGCAAATTCTCGGGCCGGGCGGAGCCCTGCGACGCAGGGGGCTCGTGATCTCGCTCGGACTTTGTGCTTGGCTGTTGTGCTTGCGCATTCCCGGCTTGCTCGAATTGTGGCGACGGGTACCGCTGGTCGGTTTGGGTGATACAGCTCGCTTTGGAGCCACCAGCGCCCTGTTGCTGGCGCTCATGGCCGGCGACGCATTGCAGTCCGGGGCGCGCTTGGCGCGCAGTGCTGCGGCGATCGGATTGGCCTTGGCGGTGGGGGCCATTTTCTTCACGTGGCAGCCGGCCCCCGGTCCGCAACAAGAGTTGGAGCCGGTGGCCGAGGAAGATGAGTTGGCGGGCTTGTTGGTTCGACCCGAGCGCAAGGCCGACAAGGATTCCATTTACGTGGAGGGCTGGATCCATCCGTCCCTCACGATTCAGCGCGTGACCCTGGTGGCGGTTCAATTGAATGCGGCCGGGGAGAGCTTGCCCGCCACCGAACTGCGCATTCCCGCGGAATTGACGCCGACTCCGTCGGCGCGCGCCGCCAAGCAAATGGGTCGTCGCGGGCAAGTTCTGCCGGCGGGCACGACTTACTATCGCAGCGCCTACATCGTTCCGGATCGATTGCACGAAGGGACTTGGAAGCTTACGGCGGAGTTCTTTGCGCAGGGAACTTCCAAGCGGGCCGTTGGGCAGCGAACGCTCGGATGCTTGCGCGTCGATCGTCCGCCCCTGGCCAGGCCGAAGACGCTGATCTTGAGCGCCCTGGGTCTGATTTTGATTGTCGTGATTCGACCCGGTTCCCGCGCCGGTTGGGCGATTGTGATTTTGGCACTACTGCAGGGCTACGCCTTTGCGGAGGGCAAGAACCCGGCCGTTCCCACCGGCGAGGTCTATCCGGCGACGAAAACGGAAAGCATTTTGAAGCGCGAGATCGGCAATGGGCGCTTCTTCGGCGAGCCGGGGGTGATGCCGCCGGATACGGGCATGGTGCGCGGGCTGCGTCACTTGGATGGCTATGAGGGCATGCGACCGGCGGCCTACGGCGCCTACATTCCCTACGCGATCAAGGCCGGCACGCAGCGGCTTCTGGGATGGAATGCGCGTGGCGCCGATCTCTCGAGCCCGTTCTTTCGGCTCTTGGGTGTCACGACTTTGGTCTTGCGCGATCCGCTGGACGATCCCAATTGGGAGCTGATTGCGGGGCCGGGTCCAACGGCACCCGAGTCAGCTGAGTGCTATCTCTATCGTTCGCGCGATCCCATGCCGCGCGCTTTTTGTGTGCCCGAAGTCATCGGTATCGATGCACTGGCCCAGGAACTGGGTTCGTGGGATCCGGCGCAAGTGGCGGCAATCGAGAATGCGTGGCGACCGCAGCAGCCTTTTTCCCAAAGCGATGTGCGTTGGGAGTACGACGGGAACAATCGGGTTGAGTTCAAAGTGGAACTTGATGGCGAGGGGCTGTTCGTCCTGGCCGACCAACACTTCCCCGGTTGGAAGGTCGAGGTCAATGGCGAAAGGCGCGAGTTGCTGCGCGTCAACGGATTGTTCCGTGGGGTCGCGCTTGAGGCGGGCACAAGCCAAGTGCGGTTTTTCTACAAACCTTTGTCCATAATTTTTGGACTAATTGCGGCCGCGATCGGATTGATAACTACTGTCGTCTTGTTGCTACGCAGGTGAAGTAGCGCTGCGCTTTTGGCGCAGCGCCAAATGGCTGACGAAGCGTGTCCAGGTAAACAACACGGGCATTCGCGGGTGGGAGTGAGGTGTAGTAGTCCAGCTACTCCCGATCCCCTTCCCAGCACATACGAATTCGCTTTGAGCTCGGCCCTCCACAGTTGTACGGCCAATCGAAGCGATAGCTTTGCCGCTGGAAACGCATAGGCTAGGTCGTGCTCAAATGGTCACGGCCCGATCGCTCACGGGCTCGCCAGGCCATTCAAGCAATTGCAGTACCCAGTCGATGAGCTTCGGCATGTGCGTCTACGGAATTCCATTGGAGCTTAGATCCCGGCAAAGTGGCTTTGGCCTCGCTTCCTTGGCCAAGCTGGGCCAGCGGTGCCTGAAGCTGCTGCCTTTGGGCAGCCCTGCTCGGGACCGAGTCTCCACCCAATGGAGTCCCGATGGAATCGAACTGTCCAAGGGGGGCCCCCAGGGGCTTCTTCAGGTCATAAAGAATCCGACCCCTCGCATCGAATGGCCGATGGGGGCAGTTTGCCGCTCGCGGGGGCTCCTGACCCGTCTAGTCTTCTCTGCCTTACGGACCATCCGTACGCATTCGGCCACTGCCATACCAAGCTTGGGCCCGAAGCAGGGCTTGCTTCGGCCCAGTTTGAATTTGGACCGCGAGGTCCTTTGAAAGTCCATTCGAGACAACTCCCACGATGAGCGATTCAGAATCAGCAAAGCAGCCCAGAAAGTTAAAGCCCTACGTTCCCGCGGTGGGGCCGCGCTTGACCAAGTTGCTTGCCGTTGTCTTCGGGCTGTTCGCATTGCTGGCAGTCAATTCGGCTTACTTGATTGCCGTTCGCATTGCGGCGTGGTGGACGGGCGAGACCTACGAGAACCTGACGTATCTATACGTATTCCTCCTGCACCTGTTGCTGGGTGTCGCGATTGTGATTCCCGTTCTGGTCTTCGGAATCATTCACATACGCAACGCGCACGATCGCAAGAATCGCCGTGCTGTTCGTGTGGGATACATGCTCTTTGCTTCCGCCTTGGTGCTGCTCGCCAGCGGAATTGTTCTGACGCGCCTTGAGGGCATCTTCGTTGTCAATGATCCAACCGTGCGAGCCGTGACCTATTGGGTTCACACGCTGGCGCCGATCGTTTGCATTTGGCTGTTCGTGATTCACCGGCTGGCCGGCAAGCGAATCAAGTGGAAAGTTGGCCTGCGCTGGGGAGCGGTCGCCGCTGTCTTTGCCGGAGTGATGCTCCTCTTTCAAGTGCAAGACCCGCGCAAGTGGAACGAAGTCGGCAACCCCGAGGGTGTTCAGTACTTTTTCCCGTCGCTCGCGCGCACGGTCTCCGGTGATTTCATTCCGGCTGAAATCATGCAGAACGACAAGTACTGCCTCGAGTGCCACGGTGATGTGCACGAAAGTTGGTTGAAGAGTTCGCACCGCTTGATTTCCTTCAACAACCCGGCCTACTTGGCTTCGGTGCGCGAAACGCGCGAATTCTCAATGGAACGGGACGGGAACGTTAATGCCTCTCGCTTTTGCGCAGGCTGCCACGACCCGGTGCCGTTTTTCAGTGGAGCATTCAACGATCCCAACTACGACATGGACAACGACCCGACCGGTAAGGCCGGGATCACGTGTACGGCTTGCCACGCCATCTCCAAGATCAACAGCCCGCGGGGCAATTCCGATTACACCGTGGATGTGCCGATTCACTATCCATTTGCCTTCAGTGACAATCCGGCTCTGAGGTGGATAAATGAGCAACTAGTCAAGGCCAAGCCTGAATTCCACAAGAAAACGTTCCTCAAGCCGCTGCATAAGAGCACGGAGTTCTGCGGCACCTGCCATAAGGTTTTCCTGCCCGAGGAGCTAAACGATTACAAGTGGTTGCGCGGGCAGAATCACCAAGACGCCTTTTGGTTGTCAGGCGTTTCAGGTCAAGGCATCGGCAGTTTTTACTACCCGCCCAAGGCGGAGGAAAACTGCAACCAGTGCCATATGAAGCCGATCATTTCTGACGACTTCTCGTCAAAGGTACGCGAAGGTTCTGACCAGCTCGCCACCCTGGACCACATGTTCCCCTCGTCCAACACGGCGATTCCGCAGTTGGTTGTCGAAGACGGTTTGCTGACCCAAGAGCAAGCTGACGATGCCGTTGCCGCACACCGCAAATTCAATGAGGGTGTGATGCGAGTGGATATCTTCGGTGTCAAGGAGGACGGGCTCTTAACCGGTGAGTTAAGCGCGCCCCTCGGCCCGGACGTGCCCGTGCTGGAGCCGGGCAAGAGCTACTTGATCGATACCGTTGTGCGCACGGTCAAGATGGGCCACATCTTCACCCAAGGTACGGCGGACTCGAACGAGGTTTGGTTGGAGGCCACGCTGCGAAGTGGCGATCGCGTACTTGGTCTCAGTGGAGGCATGAGTGCGGACATTAAGCAAGTAGACCCCTGGTCTCACTTCATCAATGCCTTTGTGCTCGATCGCGACGGCAATCGCATCAATCGCCGCAACCCCCAAGACATCTTCATTCCGCTCTACAGCAATCAAATCCCGCCCGGAGCGGCAGATGTCGTGCACTACAAAGTGACGATCCCGCCGGATGTGAAGGGCCCGGTTACCTTTGATGTGCGTTTGCGCTATCGCAAGTTCGACACGGAGTACATGCAGTTCGTGAAGGATGATCCCACGTGGAGCAACAACTTGCCCGTGCTGGAACTTGCCGAAGATTCCATCACTTTTCCGGTCGATGAAGGGCAAGAGGCGCTCAACGGCGAAAAGGCAATCCCGCTTTGGCAGCGTTGGAACGACTACGGCATCGGTCTGTTGCGCAAACGCGGCCAGGGTGAGTTGCGCCAGGCTGAAATGGCCTTCCGCGAGGTGGAGGCCCTGGGGCGCCCCGACGGGCCCCTCAACCTAGCTCGCGTATACCTGCGCGAAGGTCGTGTTACCGAAGACGCGCCAACGGCTCTGCGCCGCGCGCGCGACATGGATCCGCCCGCTCTGGAGTGGAGCGTTTTGTGGTGGTCGGGATTGGTCAACAAGCAAAACGGCAACTTCGACGACGCAATCGATAGTTTCAAGCAAATCGTCGAGGGCGGCTTCGAGCAGGCCGTGGGCCGCGGCTTTGACTTTTCCAAGGACTACAACGTGTTGGTCGAATTGGGCAACACGATTTACGAGCGCTCGAAGCAGGAGCGAGGCGAGGAACGGGTTGCGAATCGCCAGGCGATGCAAAGAGAGGCCATTGGCTATTTCGAGCAAGCGCTTGCCTACGATCCGGAAAACCTGGCCGCACACTACAACCTGAAGTTGATTTACACCGACCTCGGGGATTCGTTGAAAGCCGAGGTTCACGCCGCGGAACACGAGAAGTACAAGCCCGACGACAATGCCACGGACCGGGCAATCGCCCAGGCTCGCAATAAGTACCCCGCTGCCAACCATGCGGCAGAGGCGGTCGTCATTTACGACCTGATGAGGCCCGAAGCCTTCGGTCTTACAAGCGAAGGATCCAAACAATGAGTTTGCAAGAGGAACAGTTGGAGGGACAAGAGGAAGAGCTTGTCGCTGAGGACGATCAGGTTATTGGCAAGGCTTTGCGCTGGTCGCTGGTCGCCTTAATTGGGATCGGCGTCGTCATTGCGCTAGTGCTCGTTCTGAATCAAGAGCAAGTCGTTCAGGAGGTCGTGATCGAGAAGGAGGCTGGTGAAATCGCCAACCTCTCAACCAGTGAAGTCCAAATCCCGACGGTGCGGTTCACAGATGTGACTGCACAGGCGGGTATCGATTTTGTGCACGAGGATGGAGCTCGCGGCGACAAGCTATTGCCCGAGACCATGGGCAGCGGCTCGGCTTTCTTCGACGCGGACAGCGACGGGGATCCCGATTTGTTCCTGACCAATGGTGCCCCCTGGCCCCATGATGGCGG
>JAJDES010000160.1 GCA_029259675.1 Planctomycetota bacterium | reverse complement strand
AGGCTCTGGAGGGAGGACCCTCCACGCTTTCATTGGCGGACGGCGGAGAACACACGATGCTATTGACGGCGCCAAATGCCGAGGCAGGGGCGTTCTATCTCGTACTTGGCTCATTCGATACTGAGCCTGGACTGCCCATTGGAAACGTCAAATTGCCACTGGCCTTCGACCGGTACTTTCTAATGACGCTGACGTCCCCGAACTCTGGCTTGCATCAAAACACGCGTGGCTTTTTGGACAATGAGGCCAAGGCGAAGGCATCGCTTGTGCTTCCACAGGTGCAGGATCCGTCGCTTGCAGGAACTGCGCTCTATCACGCCTTCTTGGTTCGAAGCGCATCGGGAGCAATCAATTTCTCTAGTGAGGCCACTGCGGTAACGTTGACGCTCTGATTTGCATCATTGTTCGTCTCGGTTCCCCGTGCTTGCCGAAAATCCCCTTAGCGCTCGAGCAAGGATGTCTCAGGACTTATTGATCATGAAGGCGCTTACGACCTAAGCAAATCAGTTGGACCGCTGGGCATGGTCCTTATGAATCGGGTGTTCTTTATTCCGCATGGGGATCTTGCAGCTGGGCTCGACTGCACGCAGTCAATAAGTGGGGAATGCAGCCCGGCCAGGTCTCAGGCTCATCGTGAATTCGACGAAGCGCTTGAGGAACCGCTAGTGCGCCGAGCCAATCTTGTTACCGACTCAATGCCGGGCCAGGTGGACGCGGCCGCGGCCGAGTAGGGCGTCGATTTGGTTGGCGAGTTCGGCGGTGATGGCGACGCGGGAGTCGGAGCCGGCGCGGATGCGGCGTTTGATCTTGTCGGCGCCTTCGACGCGGAAGTGGAGCGAGCGTTGGCCGCGGTGTGCTTGCAGAATTTCTCGTAGGGCTTCGAGTCGCTGCGCGTCTTCTTGTTGCAAGTCGACCATGATGCCACCTTCGAAGCGTGCTATGGCGTCGTCAACTTCGATTACGGTGTCCATCAAGAGAGCGGGCTCTTCCGAACGCTCTTCGAGTTTTCCCGAGCAAACTAAGACCGCTCCGTCCACGAGCAACTCGCGGCAAGTTTCATAGGTGCGCGGGAAGCAAGTGACAGGAATACTTCCGTGCAGATCTTCGAGAACAAAACGCGCCATCTTTTGACCGGCGCTGCGTCCGGATTTGACGACGGTTTCGGCCTTGCTCAATACCAAGCCGGCGATGGTGATGTTTTGACCCGACATGGAGGGGTTCAAGTCCGAGGTGCTGGTGCTGCTCAAGAGGCTGAATAGACCTGCGCGCTCCTCGAGCGGGTGACCGGTGAGGTAAAAGCCGAGGACTTCGTACTCCAGTAATAGCGAATCTGATCGACTTACTTCAAAAGCGCTGTCGAGGGCCATGTCGCTGACGGTGGCCGTGGGGGATTCCTCTTCTGCGGGGCCTCCAAAGAGCGCTCCTTGGCCGGATTTGCGGTCCGAAGCGGCGCGTGCTCCGTCGGCCATGCAGCGTTCGATTGAAGCCAATAGACTGCCGCGGTTGGCCCCGGTGAAATCGAAACTACCGGCTTTGGTTAGGGCTTCCCAAGCGAGCTTGGTGACTTCGGTGGGATCGACTCTTTGGCATAGGGCATGGATGGTCGGCTGTGTATCGAGCTCTTTACGCGCGGCTTCAATGGCGGCAATCGCCTTGTAACCCGTGCCCTTAATGGCGCCGAAGCCGAAGCGAATCAAGTCAGCCTCGGGTTCAAACTCCCAGAAGGAATTGATGGCCGAAGGCGGCGTTACTTCGATGCCGAACTTCGAACAGTCATCAATCAGGGCCTTGATCTTGTCGGAGTCTTGCATTTCGCAAGACATGTTGGCCGCCAGGAAGGCTGTGCGGAAATTGGCCTTCAAATAGGCCGTTTGATAGGAAATCAGAGCGTAGGCGGTCGAGTGCGACTTGTTGAAGCCGTAGCCACCGAACTTGACGATATTTGTCCAAACTTCCTTGGCGGTCTTGCGCTTGCAACCGTTGGACTCCGCGCCGTCGAGAAACTGCGCCGAGAACTTCTCCATGATCTCGGGCTTCTTCTTGCCCATCGCCTTGCGCAAATTATCCGCGTCGTTGAGTGAGAAGTTGGCCAACTCGTTGGCGATCAACATGACCTGTTCCTGATAGACGATGCAGCCGTAGGTGTCATTCAGGATGGGCTCCAAGCAGGGGTGGGGATAATCGATCGCCTCCTCGCCGTGCTTGCGCCGGATGAACATTTGATCCATGCCCGATTCGAGCGGACCGGGTCGGTAGAGCGCCAAGACCGCGATCAAATCCTCGAAGCAGTCGGGCTTGAGCTTTGCGAGCAACTTGCGCATGCCCTCCGATTCCAATTGGAAGACGCCCAATGTGTCACCGGCCATGAGCATGGCGTAGGTGGCAGGATCCCCTTCGGGAAGATTGTCGAGGTCGGGCGGCGTGTTGCCGCGCTTTTTGATATTGCTCACCGCGCGACCGAGGATCGTCAGGGTCCGCAGACCCAAGTAATCCATCTTGAGCAGGCCCAACTCCTCCAATTGCGGCGCCGGCCACTGGGTCGAAATCTCACCGTCATTGGTGCACAAAGGCACATAGCAATGGATCGGCTTGTCGGCGATGACCACACCCGCCGCGTGGGTCGAGGTGTGGCGCGCCATGCCTTCCAGCTTGACCGAGAGGTCGAGCAATTCCTCGATCTCCGGTTGAGCCTGGGACATGGCAATAATGTCCTTGTCGGATTCGGCAGCTTCACCAAGTTTGGGTGCGCCCGGACCGGTGGGGATCGACTTGGCCAGCTTGTCCACGTCGCGCAGGGGCACGTCCAACACGCGGCCGACGTCGCGCACCACCGTGCGCGAGGCCATGGTTCCGAAGGTGACGATCTGGGCTACATTTTCACTGCCGTACTTTTGGCGCGTGTAGTCGAGCACTTGCTCGCGACCTTCCTTGCAGAAGTCGATATCGATATCCGGCATGGATACCCGCGCGCTGTTCAAAAAGCGTTCGAACAGAAGGTCGTAGCGCAGGGGGCATACGCGCGTGATATCGAGTGAATAAGCCACGATCGAGCCCGCCGCCGATCCCCGGCCGGGGCCGACCGGAATGCCGTTGTCGCGCGCCCAGCGAATCAGGTCCCAAACAATCAGGAAATAGGAAACAAAGCCCATTTCGCGAATCACAGCCGCCTCGCGATCCAAACGTTCGCGCGCGGCGGGTAGTTGTTCGCTGCTGTAGAGCCGTTCGATGCCCTCGCGCGTCAGGCGATCGAACATTTCGACCTGCGATTCGCTGCTGCCCGTATCGAAAATCGGCAGGTGGTACTTGCCGAATTCGATTTGCACGTCCGTTTGATCGGCCACATCCATCGTGGCGCGCACCGCTTCGGGCAAATCCCGGAACAAGTGAGCCATTTCCTCCTTGGTGCGGAAGAAGAGGCTGTCCGTATCCATGCGGAAGCGTTTCTCGTCCGCACGCTTTGCGCCCGTATTGATGCAAAGCAGCACATCCTGCACCGCGCAGTCCTCGTGGCGCAGGTAGTGGATGTCGTTGGTGGCGACGATCGGAATACCGGTCTTTTGATGCAAGCGCATCATCGACTCGTTGACCTTGTCCTGAATCTCGATGCCGTTGCGTTGCAACTCGAGCCAAAAGTGTTCCGGCCCGAAAATGTCGCGTAACGTTGCCGCCACCTGTTCCGCTTCCGCTTCCTTGTCGGCGCGAAAGAGCTTGTTCATCTCACCCGATAGACAACCGGACAAGCAGTTGATGCCCTCGCCGTGCTTGGCCAAGAGCTCCATGTCGATCCGCGGCCGCACGTGATAACCCTCGACGTAGGAATCGGACGCGAGCTTGATCAGGTTGCGATAACCCTGCTCGTTGCGCGCCAACAGGGTCAGGTGCGAATAGGGGTTGGTCGAGCGATTGTGAGGCAGTAGCCGCGATTCCTTGGCGATGTAAACCTCGCAGCCCAAGATCGGATTGAGCTCTGCCTTGCGACATTTCTGGTACAGCTCGATACAGCCGTACATGTTGCCGTGGTCCGTAAGCGCAAGCGCGCGTTGCCCATCGTCCTGGCAGGCCTTGACCAAATCGGAAATTCGGTTGGCGCCGTCGAGCAAGCTGTACTCGGAGTGAACGTGCAGGTGAACAAATTCGGCTTGGGCCATGGGTTGCGTTGCGTAGCGCCGCTGTTTGCAATTGCGCGTGCTTGGATGGGGGAGGGGCAACGCAAGCTTAGCGAATCGTGTTCAACGTCCCAGCTTGCATTCAAAGCTTGCGCCGGCCGAGTCCGGTCCGTGCGACACCCATCCATTCTCGGGCCAGGGCTCCGTTCAATGGGGAGCCTCAAACCGTGTGGATCTACGGCCGTGGCGCCATCGCATACAACGAGCAACGGACGCTACGCGCTGCACACGAAGGTGCTGAAGACGCAGTTGCCCAGTTGAGTTGAGCCCCGAAAAAGCGAGGGGTGCCCCCGCTTACCGCAGCAGTTGATCCAACAGGGCCTTCTCGGTGTGCAGGCGATTTTCCGCTTGGGTGTAAACCAAGCTGCGCTCACCGTCGAGCACGTCATCCGTCACTTCCAAGTTGCGGCGGATGGGCATGGCGTGCATCAGGCGCGCATCGTCGCCAAGTCCCATCAGGCTTTCGCTCACGCGCCAGTCCTGCAGGCGCGAACGGCGCGAGGCCTCGAGGGTCGAATTGCCGTAGGCCTCACGCGATTGCCAGGAACGAGCGTAAACGACATGCGCTCCTTCAACTGCATCTTCCATGGAGTTGCACATTGTCAGCTCGCAACCGGTTTTCTTCGCAAGCTCTTGGGAATCCTGAATGACGGACTCGTCGAGTTCGAAACCGGGCGGGTGTGCGAGTGTGACGTTCATGCCGTCGCGCAGGGCGACGTTCAACAGCGTGTGCACGACAGCCGGGCTGGCTGGAGTTGTTGAGTGAACCCAGATCACGGCGATGCGCTTGCCCGCCGGAGCGCCCAGGCAATCGTGCAGGGTAAGCCTGTCGGCCAGGCCCTGCAGCGGGTGCCACAGCACACTTTCCAAATTGATCACGGGCACGTTGGAGAAGCGCGCCCAGGATTCGATCTGCGCGTCTTCCCGATCGCGGTCCCAACTCTTGCCGTCGCATGCGGGGCGAATCGCTAGGGCGTCACAGTAGTGGGAGAGCACTGCCGCAGCATCTTGAATGTGCTCGGAGGCTCGACCGTCCATGACGATTCCCTTTCGCTCTTCGAGCTCCCAGAGATCACTCATGGCCGAAAGGTTGATGGTGTCTCCACCAAGCTGGTGGACGGCGACTTGGAGTGAAATGCGGGTTCGCAGCGAAATGCGAAAGAAGAGCATTCCCAAGGTTTGGCCAGCCAAGCGCCCCGTCGGTTTGGGGTCGGCCCGAAATGCGCGCGCGGACTGGAGGAATTCATCCAGACGCTCTTGGGGTAAGTCTCGAAGTCGAATCAGATGTTGAGGGCTTTTGCTGGCGGAGGAACTCATGGGACTAGCCTACCCAGGCTTTGCCGCCAGTCCATCCCCTCGGGGAGACTCCAACAGCGTGGGGGAGCAAGACGGTCGGGGATCCCGGCTTCGGGAGCAATCGGACAGCTCCTATGCTTGACACTCCCCTGACGCAGGGCTAAAACGCTCCCCCTCAATTGCACCCATAGCTCAACTGGATAGAGCACCTGACTACGGATCAGGAGGTTAGAGGTTCGAATCCTCTTGGGTGTACCACCGCTAATTCCCGTGCAGTCAAAGGGCGAGGTCCTCGGATCTGGTCGCTAGCGCGCGGGAGCCGGGATTCGGATCTCGGGCACGCAGGCGACTCCCACGGAGTTGCCCCGAGGGGACTGCCCTCTCGGACTCGTTTCCTTGAGAATCCAAATTCCCGAGACCCTTACTCAATTTGTCGCGCTCGCCATTTGGAGCGCGGCGGGCTGAGTCCACGGAGTGAGTTCGCGGGGTTGCTTGCAAAAGGCGGCCCACCCCGCATGGGGCCGCCCCAATGGACCGCCCAAGCTGGAAACTCCCTACAGGCGAGTCCCCGTTGAGCGAGACGGCAGCTCAGTGACAGCGGAATCTAAGCCCCAAGCGACACACATTGGATACCGATCAAGCACCCAAGGATTGTGTTCCCGAAGCGAACTTCAGTGCTGAAGACGCAAACTTCATGGGGGAGGCTCTGATGGAGGCGCGCGCCGCCGCGGAAGCGGAGGAAGTTCCCATTGGAGCCGTTGTGGTTTGCGCCGGACGGATCATCGGCCGCGGTCGCAATCGCACGCGCGAATGGCACGATCCCACGGCCCATGCGGAAATGCTGGCCCTGGGGCAGGCGACGCGTTCGTTGCGTTTTGAGCGCCTGATCGACTGCACGGTTTACAGCACTGTGGAGCCTTGCTTCATGTGCGCCGGTGCCCTGATGCACGCTCGCCTGCGGCGGGTGGTTTGGGGCGTGCGCGACCCCAAATTCGGTGCCTGCGCATCCCTGGCCCAAGTCATGAACGATCCTCGACTCAATCACCGCGCCCATTGCGCTGAGGGCTTGCGCGCCGACGAGGCGCGCGAATTGATGCAGAGCTTCTTTCGCGCCAGGCGCTAGAGAAGCGGCCCAAAACGGCCCAAAGCCGTCGAAAGCGGCGCGATTTGCTCGCCGCCACGCTCACCCTGCGCCTTCGGCGTAGGGAGAATTGGAGAGGTGCCAGAGCGGCTGAATGGACTGGTTTCGAAAACCAGCGTGTCCTATGGGCACCGGGGGTTCAAATCCCCCCCTCTCCGCCAATCCCGCTCATTTCATTCCCTTTCATGCCCGGGTCTCGGGAAACTCCAGTACAGTTCCGCGCCCAGCGTGGAGCGATCAAGGAGAGGTGTCCGAGTGGCTGAAGGAGCACGCTTGGAAAGCGTGTATGTCGGCAACGGCATCGCGGGTTCGAATCCCGCCCTCTCCGCCACCCCACGGGCTCCAATTCGTCCCGGCTTCCCGGCCCCGGCTTCAGGGCGCGGCAGGAGCCGTGGATTGGGGGCCACAGTCGGAAGCTTCAGCCGCTCAAGCGAGCGGACTGGGACCAAAGAGCGTCCGGCATCTGGAACTTTGAAATTCTGTGCGAGCGCGGTAGTGGGTTCGGGTCCCGCAACGGCCTCCGTTCGAACCGGGTCAGGCCGGGAACGGAGCAGCCCTAAGGACAGGGGGTCGTGTGCGGATCGCCCGGACCCACTACCGCGCTCGTCGGATTTCTTACGGACCGGCTGAGGCCATCCGGGAACCCCCGGATCGGCTTGTCCGGTTCCGCTTGTCCGGCGCAATCGAAGGCGTTTGCCGTAGCGGTGAATTCCGTCCACCGAGCCCATCCCGCCGATCCCAGTCGCGCAAGCCTTGCCAGGGGCATTCCAGGCCCGGGCAGCTGCGCAGCACAGTGCGAACTCGCTCTCGCGAGTCGAAGTGCACAGCATGAGCCATAGGGGCTGTACTTGTCCCAGCCCCAAGGGGCGGTCGTGGCCGATCGGACGCGGCCCCGCTAGACTCGCTTCTCTATGTCCTACCTCGTTCTTGCGCGCAAATACCGTCCCCGAAAGTTTGACGATGTCGTCGGCCAGGAGATG
>JAJDES010000159.1 GCA_029259675.1 Planctomycetota bacterium | reverse complement strand
GTCGCGAACAGGCGTGGTGAGATGCTTGAGCGTCGCCTCGACGTCCTTCCACGCAACCGGACGAACAGGATCCGTTTCTCTGGCGAGGCTTCGACCACGCTTGAGCGGACGCAGCGCTCGAAGAGCGCCGAAGGTCTCCGGTGGAACAAACTCCTCTTCGGTTCCCCATCCGAAGATGCGAACGACTCGACCGACCCGGATGTTGACGGTGGGCCTGGCGAGGCCCGACTCGACCATGGCTTCGCGGACCCCCTTCAGTGACCGCAGGTCAAATGCGCTCGCGGGCAGAGAGCCGAAGAGGTTCAAGAGGGGCCGGACCGAGTCACGGATGTTCGCTACCTCCTGTGTCTGGCTCCCGTCGGCTCGCCGGTAGTAGACCTCGGCGTGCTGGAGGTAGAGCGCCACGAGGTCGGCCACGGTGAAGGGGGCTTCCTCGCCTGGGTTCGCTGGGAGCTCCCTGCCGTTGACTTCCCAGCGTGCCTTGAAGGCAGCGAACCGGGAGTGGGACTCGGGGTCGTCGAAGGGGCCGAACCAGAGTTGGCGGCCGTTGAAGCGGGCGTATCCGTTGCCGCTACGTTTGTGCCGCTTGAGGGTCGGTGCGGACTTGATGCGTCGTGCCATGGAAAGCGCTTGGGGCAGCGAAAGCGTGGACGTATCCACACGTTCTGGGCCTTGGGCCGCGCTGCGCTTCCTGTGGCAGGTTTGCCGAAACCGGCAATCGACACCGTAGGGCTAGATTGTAGCCCGATTTGAGATGGTCGGGGCGAGAGGATTTGAACCTCCGACCTCTGCAACCCCATTGCAGCGCGCTAGCCATGCTGCGCCACGCCCCGACCGAGGGGGGACCGTTATAGGGGCGGGGTGGGGAATGGTCAATGACGCTGGGGCGATGAAGCGCTAATGACGGTGGTCTGACTTGCTCTAGATCTTGGGGGGGTCAGAATGGGAGGGTGGCACGTCCTGCTCGTACATTGTGGGTGGCTCGCCGGTATAGCCGGCGTAGGCACCGGACCTGGATGCTGGGGATGACCCTGGCCAGCCTGGGTTGGGGTAGCTGGTGGGTGGCCCTGTTCCTGATCCGTTTCGCTCCAGAGTGGCAACCGAGCTTGGGCACGGTCAGCACGATTTCCTGCGTCTTTGCCGGCTTGGGCCTGGCGGTTTCCCTGCTGACGGTGCGGGCTCAGCGCACTTGGCTTTTGTTTGCCAGCGTGCCCTTGCTGGCCAACGCGAGCTTGCTGTGTGTGCCCTGGGTCTTGCGCGGACTTTCGATCGAGATCAATTAGTTCGCGCGAGTTCGCAAGCGCTGAAAACCAATCAGCCTGCGACGGGATCGGAGAGCAGGATCATGGCCACGCCGGTGCCGGCCGTGATGACCGTCATGCCCAAGACGCCGAAGGCGATTTTGCGGTGCCAGCGCAGGTGCTGTGCTTTGCGGATCGTCATGATGCCCGTGATCACCGGAAGTGCGTAGAGCGCGGTTGTGATCTTGGCCAAGGTCAAGTGAATCGGCGTAATCATGCCGGCGGTCTCGACGTCGTATTGCTCGCCTAATTTCTCTGCGTAGTAGATGGTTATCAGCAGCGCGAGCAGGGAAGAGACGGCAAGGGGAATGTGCACTTTGCGGCGTGCCGCCAATCCTGTGAGCACGGTGCAGCCCAGCAGTGCCAAGGTCACGACGAGGAACAGTACGAATCCGAATCCGGGGGTCATGAACCTAGCAGGCCTTCCATTTCAGCGGCCGGTGCGCGCGTCATTAGATCGGTGACGCCGAGGTAGGGATCTTTGCCTTCGAACAGGATGGCGTGCACCTGTTCGGCGATGGGCATCGAGACGTCGCGCATGTCGGCCTCGGGACCGAATAGTGCTTTGGTGGTCCAAACTCCCTCGGCGACCATGCGCATGTCGGCCAGGATTTGCTCGAGGGTTTCGCCCTTGCCGATGCGCTCCCCCACCAAGCGGTTGCGCGAGTGCCGCGAGCAACAGGTGGTGACCAAGTCGCCGATTCCGGCCAAACCGAAGAAGGTGTCGCGCTTGGCGCCGTGTTGGATTCCGAAGCGCGCCATTTCGACCATGCCGCGCGTTAGCAGTGCGGACTTTGCGTTGTCGCCGAGTTCCAAGCCGTCGGAGATGCCGGCGGCGATGGCAATGACGTTTTTCAGGGCAGCGGCGTATTCCGCTCCCAATGGATCATCGCCGGTGTAAACGCGCAGGTAATCGCAACTGAAGGCGCGCTGCACGGTCTTGGCCAATTTGGCGTCCTTGCTGGCGGCCAAAATCGAAGCCGGTTTTTTCTGCGCGACTTCCTCCGCATGGGTGGGTCCGCTCAGCACGCCGTAGGGGCGTTCGCCGAGTTCATCCAAAAGAATTTGTGTCGGCGTGGAGAAGCTTTCAATTTCGATGCCCTTGGTGGCGGAAACGATCGGCACGTCGCCGGGAATGGCATCCTCAAAGCGGTTGGCTACGGAGCGCAAGAATTGCGTCGGTACAACGCTAATCACCAATTCAGCTTTCGCTGCGGCGCGAAAGGGATCTGCAATGATTTTGAGGCCCTTGGGCAGTTCAATCCCCGGCAGATACGTTTTGTTTTCGCGCGTTTCCGTCATGGCCTTGGCCTGCTCGGGAAATGCGCTCCACAACGTAGTTGGAATGCCGTTGTTGCTGAGCACCATGGCCAAGGTCGTGCCCCAGCCGCCGTCTCCGATCACCAGTACTTTTTTTAGATCACTTTTGCGCTCAACCATGACTTAGCTCCGCGCCCTTTTCTGCGCATCCCCCACTTCCGGGGTGCCTTGCTTTTGTTCGCCGATTCGACTTTCCGTTCCGGCCAACATGCGTCCGATGTTGGCGCGGTGACGCCAAAGGATCAACACCGCCAGTGCGGCGGTGGCCACAACCAACTCCATTCCATATCCACGCACCTCGCCCTTGCGCGACCAGGCGAAGATCGGGAAGGTCACACCCATGACCATCGAGGCCAAGCCCACGTAGCGCGTTACCGCGAGAGTGCCGACCCAAGCGAGGCCGCTGAACACGAAGATCATGGGATCGATGGCGACGATTCCACCGCAGCCGGTAGCCACAGCCTTGCCGCCTTTGAAGCGCAAGTAAACGGGCCAAACATGGCCGCAAACCGCCGCCGTTCCACACAGGACCCGCACGAGCGACAGGCGCTCGGGATCTGTCGCAGCCCAGCCGGCGAAAAAGGCCGCGGGCACATAGCCCTTGGCGAAGTCGAGCAGGAATGCCAGCACCCCGAGCGGCTTGCCCAAGGCTCGCATGGCATTGGTCGACCCGATATTCCCGCTGCCGATGGTGCGCAAGTCGACTCCCTTGATGACGCGCGTCATCAACCAGCCGAAGGGCACGGCCCCTAGCAGGTAGGACAGGAGAAGAACGCCGAATTCGTTCGCGGAGGGCATGGGGGCTGTTTCGATGCACGGGCGAGGCTCTGTCCTCGGGTGGCCGCGCTAATCGATTGCGACGGCGGCTGAGAACGGTCACTCCCCGTGCGAGAGTGACCCGCAGCCTAACGATCTGGGGGCCGATCGCGCTCCATCGGACCCGGAATAGGCAGGGCCTTTCCAAGCGAGGTCCTCCGTTCGGGGCGCTTCGACTGGAGATTGTGTGAACTGACTTGCTTTAGTGGGTTTGATTGAGTTGCAAGTGGGCACAACCACTTCTGTGCAATCAACTTGCATCTCCGCCTAGGTGGAGCAGGCCCTCCTGAATTGGCTCTTGTGCTTGGGCCTCCACAAATCGCCCTTCTCTGCCACTGGGCTGGGCTTTGGATCCCGCCCGCGCCGAGGTCTGAACGGATAACACCACTAAAGCTAGTCAGTTCACGGAGATTGTGAACTGACTTGCTTTAGTGGGTTTGATTGAGTTGCA
>JAJDES010000158.1 GCA_029259675.1 Planctomycetota bacterium | reverse complement strand
CACTCCCCACATCGCCGGCGAAGCGAGGCATCGTTCCGCCAATTCCCCGTGCCCCAGCTCCCCATGCGTTTTTTTCTCGCCCTAGCCGGCATTGTGCTCGGTTCGGCCCTGCTCGCGTGTTTTCTCTCCGCCAGCCCCTCGGTAGAGGCGGGCACCGCACGCCGCATGGATATTTCTTCCATGGTCAGCCGGGCGGATTTGGTCATTGAGGGGCGGGTGCTTTCGGTTCAGGTGAGCCAGGCGCAAAACGGCGTGATCGAAAGCGAATACCTGATCCGAGTGGATCGGACCCTATACGGTGAAGATTTGGCATTGCGCGTGGTGCGCATGCCGGGCGGGGTGCTTCCCGATGGACGCGGCATGATCTTGGCCGGCATGCCCCAGCTCCTGCGCGGAGAGGATGTGATTTTGTTTTTGTCGCGCTCGAATCCAAACGGGCTGCGCATGCCTATCGGCTTGGCCCAAGGCAAGTTCGGTGTGTCTCGCGATTTGCAAGGCAATCGCTTTTTGGTACGCGATCAAAACGGCTTGGAATTGGTAGGCAATGCCGGACAAAAGCCGGTTCAGGCGGCACCGCTTGCCATTCGCGCCTACGCGGATGCGTTGGCTGAAATCCAAGCGGCCGTTGTTGTTCGGCGCGTCAAGGACGCCCAAGAGCAAGCGGGAGCTGGGCGCTAATGTCAGCCTTACCTACTTGGTCGCGCAGGATCGCGACTATTGGAGCTCTTGCGTGCTTGGGACTCTTTGCACGCGGCCACACTCGCTTGCACAACCCCAGCAACCAAAACCCATTGTTTTGGTCGTCCCCGGGCAACATTGGAATCGTGATCAATTCGGCCGGCTCCGCAGACATTCCCGACGGAAGTCACGAAACGTCCATTCGCATGGCTATCGACGCGTGGAACGATGCCACCGGAAGCTCGGCGACTTTGGTCGAAGATACAACGACTATCAGTCAAGCGCGGACGGACTTCAGCGGCTCGGACATTCACTTGATCCTGTTCGATGAATCCAACAGCTCGGGTTACTTCCCCGGCGGCTCCGGCATCGTTGCCATCACGCCCGTGTTTTTCTTTGGCAGCGGATTGATTGCAGACGCGGACATCATTTTCAACGGATCTGAATTTGACTTCACCACCAGTGGTCAGTTCGGAGACATGGATGTGCAGGACGTAGCTGCGCACGAACTGGGTCACCTCTTGGGCTTGGATCACAGCGGCTGGGCCGGCGGAACGATGTATCCCTTCGTTAGTCCCCAAGTGACCCTGCATCGCAGCTTGTCCAGCGACGAGGTAACCGGCATTCGTTCGGCCTACCCCGCCACGAGCATTTCGAGCTTGACCGGAACCATTCTGCGCAGCTCGGATAGCTCCGCAGTCGGCGGCGCCTATGTGGTCGCGCGAGATGCGAATGGCCGCACGGCGGGAGCGATCCTTTCGGCTGCCAACGGGGATTTCACCATCACCGGCCTCGATGCGGGAACCTATACGGTTTACGCCACGCCCCTGGACAGCCCGGTTGACGCGGCCAATCTGACTTCGGGTCACACGGTTCAAACGAACTTCGAGCCGGCGCTCTATCCAAGCCCGATCGCCGTCGGCAGCGGGGCATCGGCGGCCCTCGGAACTCTAATGGTGGATGCGGACGTGAGCATCAACCTGGGTATCGACGGCGAAGCATTGCCAATGCGCGCGCCATCGGGCACAACGACCTCCTTGACCCTGCGCGGCAACTCACTGACGTTGGGCAGCACGCTCACCGTCAGCGATCCTTCACTGACGCTTTCGGCGGTCGCCTTCTTCAACTCGCAGGTTCAGTTTCAAGTGACGGTGCCGGCAATGAGTGCAGCCGGGCACGTGGATCTTGCGGTTACCAACGCTACCGGCGATCTCGCCATCTTGCCGGCCGCGATTGAGATTACGCCCCCCGACCCGGTGGTCAGCAACGTTACTCCTTCCTCGGGCACCTCCTTGGGCGGAACATCCCTGAGCATTACGGGGTCGGGATTCCTGCCCGGATTGCGCGTCATCATCGGGGATCAAATCTATGTCGAAGGCGCCGGCGGTGGCGCGACCTTGGTCGACTCCGGCACGATTACCCTGACCACGGCGGCGACAGTGGGGGGGACACACGATGTTGTCGTGATGGATTCCAGCGGTGTTGAGGGTCGCGCAAACAACGCTTTTGTTGCTGCGGACGTTCCCGTGTTGAGTTCGGTGTTCCCCACGGTCGGCAGTGCTTCCGGCGGTACCGAACTGGTTCTGAGCGGTTCTAATTTCAAGGCCGGCGCGGTCGTGCGAATCAATTCGGTCAATCAAGCCGCGGTGACCTTTGATTCGAGTTCGCGCCTGTTGGTAACAACCAATCCGGGTACGGCTGGGGGTCCCTTCAGTTTGGAAGTGGAGAACCCCGACAGCTCCATCGCGACCAGCGCCTTCGCTTTCGTGGCCCAGGCGGACCCCACCTTGACGGCGCTGTTGCCGGCCAGCGGTTCGCCGGCCGGAGGCGAGCTGATCACCGTTTCGGGCTCGGACTTCGACGCCAACACCCAGGTTCAGTTCGGAGTGAATCCCGACACGGGAGCCGGGGGAACCCTCGCCTCCACGGTGACTTTGATCGACTCGAACACGTTGGAGGTTGTGACTCCGGTTCACGGCGCGGGCGATGTCGCTGTGATGGTGAGAAACTCCGTTACGGGCCAAGTGGATGTCGTCAGCTCCTCGTTCAGCTTTGCGGGTCCCAATAGCGGGGGCGGAGGGGGTTGTCACCTGCTTCCGATCTACGGCTCACCGCCTTCAGCCGGGGACATTTTGAAGAGCAACTGGTGGCTGGCTGCGCTCTTCAGCGTAGTCGCGGCGCGCGGCTGGCTGGCCAGAAAACGCGAGCGCGAAGCTCTGTCGGCCCCAGTGGATGTGAATTGACCATATTGCGTGGTCTTTTCGTCGGGGTGCGGGCGCCCCCGGGGCTGGATGAAGAGCTGAGAAGCGCACCCAAGCTGATTCCAACCAAGCCTAGGGCCCCATGGGCTGGAGTTTGTGCTGGCGGTGGAGCGCTCGGGCATCACATGGGAGAATAGGCCCATGCCGTTTTCCAGCAGGATGCGCTCACTCCGCGGCCGGCTCCAGGGCCGCATGGCACGCTCTTCCCCTTGCCTGTTGATGGGAGTTGTGCTCCTGGCCGCAGCCTGCGGTGGGGCCGGTGATGACGAAAGCCTTGGTGCGTTGGAGCACCCGGTTTTGTTGGTGGGTATCGATGGCCTCGATCCCTTGGTGGTGGGCGAGCTCATTGCGGAGGGCAAGTTGCCCCATCTCGCTGGCTTGGCGGAGCGCGGAGTCCTGGGCGAACTTGAGACCATGGATCCGACGCTTTCGCCGGTGATTTGGAACTGCATCGCCACGGGGCAACCGCCGGAGCGTCACGGCATTACTTTCTTCAGTGATGCCGAAGGCCGGCCTTTCACCAGCAACGCGCGCCGCGTTCCGGCCCTCTGGAATCTGGTTTCGGATGGAGGTCGCAGCGTCGATGTCGTCGGTTGGTGGAATACTTGGCCCGCCGAACCAATCCGAGGTCGCATGCTGGCCTCCTACGCCGCCGCAGCCCAAGCCTCCGTGATTTGGAAGTCGCCGGCGGCTTGGAAGGAGTTGGAAGAGCAGACGTGGCCGCCGACGCTGGTGGAGGAGTTGATTCCGCACATGATTTTCCCCGGCGACGTCGAAGTCGTCATGAATCGACTCCATGAGGTGTTTCCGCGCCCGCATTCAAGTTTTGGCGAAGTCCTGCGCAAGTCCCAGGCCAATGTCGCCTGGTCGCTTGCCGCCGACCAGTCCTTCGCCGGCGTGGGCCGCTATATGCTGTCCAACGAAGCCGCCGATTTGACCATGGTGTACATGTCCTTGCCCGACGTGGCCGGGCATGGGTTTTGGAGCTTTCGTGAGCCCGAAGCCTTCTCTTATGAGATCGGCGCGGAAGCGCGACAGGCTTTCGGCGACTACGTTTCGCTCTCTTACATTGAGGCCGACCGATTGCTGGGTGAGTTGATTGCGGCGGCGCCCAAAGATGCGGATGTCATCGTCCTTTCCGATCACGGAATGCACGCGAACCCCGCGGCACGCGACGATCCCAGCCAGGGTGCGACAGGTCACCACTTGGATGTTCCGCCTGGAATCTTAGCGGCGGCGGGCCCGCGCATTGAGCGGCGCGGCAATCTACTAAAGGGCACTGCAGAGCGAAGTTTGGGGCATGTGCTCGGAGTGGCGCCGTTGGTCTTGCGGCTGCTTCACATTCGGCAACCGGAGCACTGGCCCGGCGTGGCGAACCAGGCTTTCTCCCTTGCGGGGTGTTTGGACCTGGAATGGAGCACAAACAACCCGGCGCTTACCACAGCATCCGTCGATCGTGATTTTCGCGCGCCCAGCGCTTCGCGCATTCCCGCCGCCAATTTGGATGACGAGTTTTTGAATCACTTCAGCGGAATCGGTTACGGAGTTTTGGAGGAGAAAGAATGAGCACGTCAACCATCGCATTCGACATCGAAGTTGCGGGATTCCCGTGGGACGATGTGGACGAAATCACGCGCGGCTATTTGCTCGAGCGCGAGCGCGATCCTGCGCGACGCGAAGCCGTTCCGGAGCGAACGGCGCTTTACCCGGGCCTGGGCAAGGTGATTGCAATCGGGATGTGGCTGGTCGAAGAACAGCGCGGAATGATCTTGCTGGAGGGCGACGCGACGCCCGAAGCGAGCTGGGAGAGAGTGCCCGATTCAAAGATCTTCCGCGGCGACGAACGCGCTCTGTTGCAACGCTTTTGGGAGCTTGTGGATCCTTCGAATCACCGCATTCGCCTCGTGAGCTACAACGGTCGCAGCTACGACGGCCCGATCCTGACCATTCGCTCGGCGCAATTGGGAGTCCAGCCGACGCGGCAGTTGGTGCCCTACCGCTATGACATCTCCGATCATTGCGACCTCTTCGATGTGCTCGGTTTCCAGGGCACGGTGCGCGATCGCTACTCACTCGATTACTGGTGCCGTCGCTTCGATGTGGAAAGTCCCAAGGGCTCGATCGACGGCAGCCAAGTGGCGCGCGCCTACCGGTCCGGCCGAATCGATGACATCGGCGAATACTGCCTGCGCGATGTGCGCGCCACGGCACAGCTTTACTCGCGCCTTGCGGAGAGCATGCTGCCCCTTTTTAAGGGCGGTTGAGGGGGCTCGCGAGCCTGGGCCGTGGGGGCGAGGCTCGTGGGACGAGTGCGGCAATGATGCGCTCCGGAGCCACGTATCCGGTTCCGTTGGGCCAAATCTGCAGGATTGCGGAAATTGGGGTGAATCGAGCTCGCCGGCGATCGTGGACGGGGTTGACCTCAAAGAGGCCGGAACCAAATCCTGCTCCAACGGGCGTTGGGCCCTCTCGATCCGGCAGTTTGCGGAAATCCATGCTGATTGGGACCAAGGTGGCCGCGGAGCCGGGGGTAGCCCACTTCCCGCCGGCGTGAGCGGACTCGCTCCTTGTGCGAAATCGAGTAGAACTCGCGGCGAGCGATGAGCAAAATCACAGATTCGCTTTGAATCAATTGTTGCTGGACCAGTAGACGAGCCGCTTGAGTCAGATCTGCAAGGGATGGCCGGCGCCAACACACCGGGGGAATTCTAAATGGACCAAGTTCTGGAATGGCTGAATGAGAATTTGGGCGATTGGGCTCTGGTCAAGGTGTACATCGCTTGCGCCGTGGCCGGAGGATCCGTTCTGCTGGGACAAGCGGGACTGAATCTATTCGGACTCGGCGGTGACGTGGACATTGACGCGGATGTGGACGCCGATGCACTCGACGCGGGGGACGGGTCAGTCAGCTTTATCTCCGTTCGAACCTTGGCCAGCTTCATGACGATCTTCGGACTCGTCGGTTGGATGGGGACGGCAGAGGAATGGGGCCCGGTGCAAACTCCCCTGGTCGCGCTGCTTGCGGGCAGCTCAACCATGTTGGTGGTGGCCTACTTGATGTTCAGTTTTCGGAAGCTCGCTTCCTCGGGCAACGTCAAGCCGCGCGAAGCCGTCGGGAAGACCGCGCAGGTTTATTTGAAGATCCCGGCCAAGCGTTCGGGACAAGGCAAGATCACGGTCACGCTCCAGGGGCGCAGCCAAGAATTCAGTGCGGTTACCTCCGGAGAGGAACTGCCAACGGGTGCGGGCTGCAGGTTGATCGGCATGACAAATGAAGACACGTTTGAAGTGGAACCGTTGAACTAAGAGGAGAGAACATGATGAATTTCAACCAACTGGCCATGATCGAAGAGGGGCTGCTGGGCGGCAACACGGCGATGGCTCTGACTGCTTTCGCAGTCGTACTGATACTGTTCAGCTTGTTCATCGCCTTTGCCCGGCGTTACAAGCGCTGCCCCAGCAACCGAGTTCTGGTGGTTTACGGCCGCGCCAAGGAGGGGCGCGTGGCGCGCACCCTGCACGGCGGCGGTACCTTCGTACTGCCGTTGCTTGAGGACTACGAGTACCTATCGCTGGATCCGATGCAGATCGAAATTCCGCTCGAGGGAGCGCTTTCGATCGAGAACATTCGCGTCGCCGTGCCCAGCGTTTTCACCGTGGCGATCGGAACCGATTCCGCTTCGATGAGCAATGCCTCGCAGCGCCTCCTGGGCTTGACGGCAATGGAGATCATCAAGCAAGCGGAAGACATCATCTTCGGTCAATTGCGTCAGGTGATCGCCTCCATGCGCATTGAAGAGATCAATCGCGATCGCGATGTCTTTCTTTCGAGCGTCCAAAGTTCACTCGAGCCCGAGTTGCGCAAGATCGGTTTGATCCTGATTAACGTCAACATCAAGGACATCACCGACGAATCGGGTTACATCGAAGCCATCGGTCGCAAGGCGGCCTCGGAAGCCATTCAGCAGGCGCTGATTGACGTGGCCCAGCAAGAAAAATTGGGCGCCATCGGTGTGGCCGAAGCGGACCGCGAACGCGCCGTTCAAGTGGCCAACGCCGAGCGAACCCGCGATATCGGCACGACCGAGGCCCAGCGCGATCGAGCTGTGCAGGTTGCTGATTTAGAGAAGCAGCGACTGGTGGGTGAGCGCCAGGCCGACTTGGAGCGCGAAGCTCAGGTGCGCCAGGCCGAACGCGACATGCGCGTGTCCGTGGCGGAAGCCAACGCTCAAGCCGTGAAAGGCGAAAACAGTTCCAAAGCCAACATCGCCTCTTCAGACGCGGAGTTGAAGGTGCGCGAAGCCGAGGCCTATCAAACCGGCGAGACCAAAAGGCGCGTTGCCGAAGCGGCCGTGCTCGAGGCGCAGTACCTGGCGGAGGCCAAGGCCGCGGACGCGGAGGCGACCAAGTTGGAGGCCCAAAAGCGGGCGCAATTGGAAGCTGTCGCCAAAGCCGAGAAGGCGCAGACGATCGTGGATGCCCAGGCCCAAGCCGAAAAGGTTCGCATCGAAGCCGAGGGTCAAGCCAGTGCGATTTACGCCAAGCTTGAGGCCGAAGCCAAGGGTCAGTTTGAAATCCTGGCCAAGAAAGGTGAGGGCCTGCGTTCGATCGTGGAGGCCTGCGGAGGTTCCCAGCAAGCTTTCCAATTGATGATGCTCGAGCACATCGACAAGCTTTCCGAAACCGCAGCCACGGCCATCTCGAATATCAAGTTCGACAAGGTCGTCGTTTGGGACGGCGGCAACGGAGGCGGATCCGGAGGGGGAACCGCCGGTTTCCTCAAGGGATTGGGCGGCGCCTTGCCCCCGATGCTCGACATCATGCGCAACGTTGGCGGTGTCGAAATGCCTGAGTTCTTCGGCAAGCTCATGCAGGATTCGAAGCAGGGCGAGCTCACTCCGGTGGCACCTCCCGCCGATGGCCAAGCCGGCGACGATGCTGACAACGAGTCCGAGGGACCCGAGCAGGAAGCTGCGCCCACGGCGGGCGCAGCAGAGTCGAGTTCAAAGTCGAATGCAGATTCGAGCAGGGACTTGGGCCGGGAGTAAGACCCGCCGCCATCAAATGCGAGTGAGCTGAGCAAAGCTCTACTCGCGATCTCAAGCGCACTCGGCTCGCAGGTGGATGCACAACCGAGCTGACGAGCAGAGAGAAGCCATTACAAGGCAGCCGTGCGCGCGCACGGCTGCCTTTTTTTAATCGCGGGGCAGGCGCCAAGCGCGCCAATTTGCGTTCTGAACGGTGGGCTCACCCGCGGCCAATTGCGGCAGGGACTCAATCATCAATTTGTAGAGGGCTTCGCAGGCCGCGCGCTGGCCCGGCTCCGGATGTTTCGGAAGTATCAGCCAGATCTCTCCATCAAAGCCCGCTAGTCGATTGAGAGTCGCTTGCGGGGCCGCGGCCTCCAGCGGCAGCATGGTGCGCCAGGCGTAATAGAAAGTGGCCAAGTTCAGGCCGAGCGCATTGGGATAGAGCGCAACCGACCCGGGCGGGAGCAGCTCCGCAAACTCGGGTCCGAGCGTTTTGGGCAACGGCCGCGCCGGGCCGCTGTCCAACTCCGGATTGTCGCGCGGCCCTTCGGCTCGCCACGCGTGCCTGAGTTGATCCGCGCGCGCCAAGCCGGGCAATCCGATCGTTCCGATGACCAGGACAAGCGGCGCGACTCCGGCGCGCAACTTGTACAGCGGCGCCGCAAGCTTGTCGACAAAGACGCCGGCCGCGACTGCAATGCCGGGCGCGAGGTTGAGCAGGAAGGGAACTTGTCCGTCGCCGCCTGCCATGCCGTCGGATGTGTGATTGTAAAATCCAAACAGCAAGAGGCAGCCGCCCGAACACAGGACCCAAGCAAGATCGGCTTGCGGCCCGGCTTGCCGGTTGCGCCGGGAATCGAACGCGCTCCATGCGAGCCCGAGGCAGGCGCTGATCACAAAAGTGAGTCCGAAGTAGTCGCAGGCCCGTCGCCATTGGAATGCGAGCCAATCGCCGAAGGGGGCTGTGCCGTCGAACAATG
>JAJDES010000157.1 GCA_029259675.1 Planctomycetota bacterium | reverse complement strand
CTGCAGATTGGTTTATAAAAGCCGCAACGAATGTAGAAGTTCGGACGGGGCTTTTGATGCTCAGAGCAACGGGGATTGGGGCAAAACGGTGGCTGAAACATGTGGCAAAACTCTCCTCTCGGGAGGCCAGGAGGGCCTCCTCGGAAAGAGGACTGCGCACAAGTTCAGTTGGTTACCGTTGTTGCGGAATTTCTTCGTCGGGATAAACCCACCGAAGTTGGACAGTATGTAATCATTGCACCCATTGAAGAATGCCCGCTGCGATGCCCACGACAGTCGCAATCAGCCACCAAATGACGAAGACGGTCAATAGCCACCAAAATCCGATCGTCAGCTTTCCTATTCGATCCGTGGTTGTCTTGAACTCCACAACGTCGGAGCCCAGGCGCCCAACGACTTCTCTGATCCACAGGATCGCAAAGACCATCAATACGGCCTTTAGAAAATGCCCTTGCCCGATGATCAGCATCCTGCCTCCCGCCTAAAAAAATCCGCCCACGCACATCGAACAGGAAACCGACTTTCGCTCCCCTACCCGATCGAGCAAAAGATGTGAACGACAGGCTCTTGCGCAGTGAAGCATTTGTGCTGCCGGCACCGCGCATGGTTGAAATTCACATGGCACGGAGTGTGCTTCCTTGTTCATTTGGCTCCTTGGCCGGTTCAACGGCGAAAGTAGCGCAGGAACGCACCTCTACACGGCACGGGTGCCCGCGCCCTCCAGCTCAGTGCGCCAACGGGACTCAAGATCCCTTAAGTTCGCGAGCGCACGCTGAAGCTCATCGACTTCGCGATCCACATCCTGTTGAACATCCAAGGTGGCCCGCGACATGCTCAGCTTGGCCCGTTCGATCACACTGCCCAGCAACTTACCGGCGCGCAAGCTCAGCAACTTGCGGCATGCAAGCCGAACGAGAAATAAGTAGCCCATGAGGATCAAGAGCGTGTTGATCAAGAAATCCATGCCCAAGTAGTCCCCGCCCGCGTATCCCTCAACGGCCTGGTACACGACCCACGCGCCAAGGACGTAGACGGGTAAGTCGAATAGGAAACGCAATTTGCTAACGGCACTGGCTTCGGCCGCGCTGGGCAAATCCCTTTGCACCAATTCGCCCCACGCGTCGCTAACCGCGGGCGCAATGCGCTCCGCTGCAAGCTCCGCGGTCGGCAGGCCCAGCGCCATGGAATTTCCGCACAGGCGACCGGCTCGCAGGCGCGGCGCCGAAAAAGAGGCGGTGAACCATTCCTCAAACTCAGTCGCCGATGGAAAGAGCTCATCGACGGTTTGCACTCGCCTGCGCTCGCGTGTATCCGCCAATTTGCTTACGGCCATTCCGCCCAGGGCCGTGCCCGCGGCAACCAACGGATTGCGCCTGGCCAAGAGCAGTCCCGCCCCCATGCCGAGCGAAGACATGCCGCCCACGCGCAGGGCCCAACCTCCGGGACCATCCCAACGCTTGGCCGCCTCACTCCACAGCATCGAAGCCAAATCCGAACGCCGCAGGCGCAGGCGCAAGCTGACCTCCGAGGAGATCTTTTCGTGCAGCTCCTCCAGACTGCTCGCGACGTCCTTGGTGAAGACCGTCAAGTCATCCGCAATGTTTGCGGGGAGCGATTGAATCAAGTGTCCCAGTTCAGCCGCAGTCCCCAGGGCGTTGTTGCGCCTCACCCCGCCGAGCATGCCTTCGCGTGCAAGTTCCGTTAGGGCTTCACAAAGCTCACTCCAACCGGGCGTATCCGGCTGACTTTGGGCAGCTCGAGCCGAAAGTGCCAGCACGGGCGCGCCCTCGGCATCCCACCGATCGCGCACCATGTCCGTCAGCACCCGCAGCAGCTCCGTGCGCGACGTCTCGCTCTGCTCATCGGCGCGACCCAGCACAAAAATCATGCGCCGGCGCCCCTTGAAGGCATCCACAAAACTGACCGAAGCCTCCTCGACGATGGATTGGTGATGCAAAACGACCACCAAGACATCGCTGCGCTCCGCCAAAGCTTCCACAACCTTGCGATGCTCGCGCGCAGTGCTGTTGACGTCCGGCGCATCGATCAAGACCTGTTCGGTCCAAGGGCCGCGGCCACCCGTCTCGTAGCGCTCAATTCGCGGCTCCCCGCCCGGCAAGCCGCTAGTCAATTGCCCCAGGTCCGCATCGGCCGGGGCGTAGATAACGGGCACACTGGTCGTCGGACGGTCTTGACCTTCCTTGGCCACCGGCGCACCCACCAGGGCGTTGAGCAGCGTCGACTTGCCCGCACCCGTCGCACCGACCAGGGTGATCACGGCTGCGCGCTGCACCCGTTCTAATTGCCTGTCGAGGTCGCGCTTGATCCGCTCGACAGCGATGTCGCGCTCCTTGACAGCTCGCAAGCAAGCAACACCGTTCAAATCCGTTTCCAATTCGCGGCGCAAACGCGTCAATTGCAGAGCCAAGGGACTGCTGGGCGATTCACTGCCGGCGGCATGGCCACGTTCGGGATTCGGGTTCGAATTCAAATTGCGTTGATTCAACTCATGATCTCCTTGCGCAGTCCTTTGATGTCGGCTGCGAGCTGAGCGCTGGCGCGAACACCCTCGTCAAGTTCGCCCTGGATCGCTCCGAGTATGGCCTCAACCATCGGGGGTCCAAGTTGGTCCGCTCGCAACTCCGCCCAGCGCAAAGCCGCGTCGGCAGTAATCTTGGAGCCCAGCAAGTGCGAGTACTTTTCCATGAGGTAGCTGGAAACAGCAGCTCCCCCGGCAACGCCCACGTCACTGCCCAATCCCCCGGTCTTAAGAATGACCGTAGCTCCGATCGCAAGCGGCGCCAACAGCGTCACGTCAACCGCGGCTTGAATATCCCAGTCGCGACCGCGACGCGCTATGGCATCTTCAATCAGCGCTTCGCAAGCTTCGCGAAAACTCTCCACATCGGGCGCCGTCTCCGCAATTCGCACGCGCACGGACTCTAGGCGCTGCTTGCTAAACTCAGGCGCCAAGCGCTCATCCAAGGCCGTGCGCAAACCGGCCGAAAGCCGCGAGCGCGCGCCCTCACGCGCTTCAACGCCGAGGTCTCGAACGATGTTCTCCCAAAGGGAAGGCCAAACCCGCTCCAAGATCTCGGCTTCGGCGCGCGCCAAAATGCTGTCCGCCGGCTTCCCCCCAGGCTTTGAAGAGTCCGACTCCTGCGTTTTTTTCGAGCGGCGAAACAAACTGGGGATGGCCTCCAACTTCAGGCGCGCTCGGCGCAAGCCCATGCGCCAACGCCGACTGAGTTCATTGCTGCGACGATCCAACACAATGCGAAAAGCCGCGATAAAGGGCTCGCCCGGCATCGCGCCGCCTGCAATTTGCAACGCGGCTCGATAGGCATGCTCGCGCGCGCAATCAAGAATTCGATCGGCATCCGCACGGCGCTCCTCCAGCAAGGCGCACCATTCGAGCAAGTCATCGTCCAACTGGTTTAGGGAAGCTCGCAGCGCATTCGTTTTCACTTCGGCCACTTGCACTTGATCGAAGAGAAAGTCGCGCAGTGAATCGGAACTGCGGTTGGCGATCGCCTGCGCACTGACGGGCTCCAGGCGGCCGCGCCCCTCTTGCAACTCCAAATCGTGCGGTGACCAAAACACGGCCAAGGGGCGACTGTCCAAATCCGACGCCAATTTCTCAGCATGGCTCAAAGCCAAATCAGCATTGGGTGCTTCGTTGTAAACCAAAATCCACGGCCGGCCGTGGGAGAGCCACCGTTGCAAGTACTCGACCACCTCGCGATTTTGATAGGTGTGCCTCGTCACCACCGCCAAGGCCAAGTCGGCCACGGCCAAGAGTGATTCGCTTGCCGCCCGATTCTCGAGCATGATGCTGTCGAAATCGGGCGTATCAATCAGCAGCAGGCCGGGGGGCATGTCATCGACACTGCTGATCAACAATTCCTCGGGCGGATTGGTTCCGCTGGCGGCGGCCTCTATTTGCTCGGGAGTCAAATTGTCCGCGCGACGGAATAGAAAACGCTTGAGCGTCGGCTCCGCTTCCAAGTGCGCCAACAATTCAGGATGAGCCGCGCCCCATAGCCGCTTGGTGAGTCCCCCCGTGGGCGACGAGGGTGAAATCGCGCGACCGCTGATCGAATTGAACAGGGCCGACTTGCCGGCATTGTTGGGGCCGACAATTCCGGCCACCAAGTACGGGGTGTCGCCGGCCGTGCGCGGCAACAAATCCCGCAACAAGCGATCCCGGGCGCGCACCGCCGGTGCGGCCGCCGCAGCCCGCGGCTCCGCATCCATGCGCTGCAGCAGCTGACGCAAGCTCGTGGGCAATTTGTCGTTCGGACTAGACATGCTCAATCAAAGTTGGGATCCGCAAGCTCCGCGCAAGCGCATGCCGCCCTACTTGGGATTGCGCCGAACGAAATTTCTCCCGCTCTACGCTCATCGTTCCCCCATCACAAAATCGACCTCGTACATGTGGTAGCGGGCGTGCTCCATTCCCAATTTGGCGTAGACAGCCTGGGCCCCCGTATTGTCCGCATCCACGTAAAGCCGGATGCCGCACACGTTTTTTGCCGTTCTTGCGGCCTGCAGCACATGCTCGTACAGCGCGCGATACAGTCCCTTGCGGCGCGCGTCGGGAGCCACATAAACGCTTTGGATCCACCAAAAGACGCCCGCTCGCCAATCGCTCCACTCAAAGGTCAGGCACAAGCTTGCCGCCGCGCAACCAGCGACATCCGCAATAAAATAGCGCCCGCGATTGGAATCCTCGAAGACTGCGGAAACTCCGCGCCCCAGACGTTCCGCGTCGAGCTCCAAAGCTTCGGTCTCCCGGGCCATGGCCCGATTGAATTCGACCAGGCAATCGATATCGCCGGGGCGAGCGGCGCGCACATGCACTTCGCTGCGAGTCGGCTCTCCGTCGGTTTTATTGGATTGGGGCTTCATGCGCCGGCACAGCCTAACGCAGCCGCTGCCCCAAGCCCCGATCTCAGTCCGACTCTCGGTCGAACTCGACGGCCACGACGCTGCGTTTTTCGTCCGCCTTTTGCAGCCGTACCAGCCGTCCCGTCCGCA
>JAJDES010000156.1 GCA_029259675.1 Planctomycetota bacterium | reverse complement strand
GCCCGGACAAAGCGGGCCCGTGAAGGGGCGTGAGCTGCGCTGCGGATCGGCTCGGTCCGGTTTGCCGCCGCGATCGCGAGGCGAGGGCGCGGGCCTTGGATCAGAGGCGCCCGGGTAGCTGTGGGCCTGTTTGGTGCTGTCCGGAGCCCGGCCTTGACTGAGTCCGGGGGTTCCCCCTTGCCAGGTGCCGAGGAAGTGCGAAAGTGTTGGTCTCTCAATTCCACCGAGCGTTCCGAAAGCGGCTCCTTTCCGGTGCTGCTGTGGACGCAAGACCACAGACCAGTGCTAGCCCAAATCTGCTAGCTAGATCGACGAAGCCATGGCACTCATTCCGATGCGCGTTCTCCTCGACCACGCCGCCGAAAACAATTACGGCGTGGCCGCATTCAACGTCAACAACATGGAGCAAATCCAAGCGATCATGACAGCGGCGAAGGAAACGGAGTCGCCCGTGATCGTTCAAGCTTCCAGGGGCGCGCGTTCATACTCGGACGACAATTACTTGCGCCATTTGATGCTGGCCGCGGCGGAGTTGAACCCGGGTATCCCGGTTGCCATGCACCAGGACCATGGCAACTCACCCGCAACCTGCTTCAGCGCGATCGATATGGGCTTCACCTCCGTCATGATGGACGGTTCGCTGGAAGAGGACGGCAAGACGCCGGCATCTTGGGAATACAACGTAAATGTCACCAAAACCGTCGTCGACCGTGCGCACTCCTTGGGTGTTACGGTCGAAGCGGAGCTCGGTTGCTTGGGCGGCATCGAAGACGGCCACGGAGCTGGGTTGTCGGGCGAGGAAGCCATGGCCCACCTAACGGATCCCACCGAAGCTGGTGAATTTGTTCGTCAAACCGGGTGCGATGCGTTGGCCGTCGCCATCGGAACCAGCCACGGCGCTTACAAGTTCAAGAAGAAGCCCACCGGCAAAGTTCTGCGCATGGATGTGATTCGTGAGATTCACAAGAACATGCCCGACTGCCACATGGTCATGCACGGCAGTTCTTCCGTTCCTAAGGAACTGATTGACATCATCAATAAGTACGGCGGGAAGATGCCTGAGACCTACGGTGTTCCGGTCGAGGACATCCAAGAAGGAATTAAGTACGGCGTCCGCAAGATCAATGTCGACACCGACAATCGCCTCGCCATTACCGGCGCCATTCGCAAAGCCTTTACGGAGGGGCCCGAAGAATTTGATCCCCGCTACTACCTCAAGCCGGCGCGCGCAGCGATGGCTGAAGTTTGCAAGGCCCGCATGATTTCATTCGGTCAAGCCGGACATGCCGCGAAGGTCGGCGTCAAAAGCCTTGACGACATGAAAAAGGTCTACGACATGGCGACCGCCTGAGCCGCATCCTTTCACATGGCAACGGGCCGCGCACTCGATCGAGTGCGCGGCCCGTTGCCGTTTGTGATGCAGGATTCCATGACCGCTTGCTGGCCCTGAGGGGGAGTTCGCCATCTATCGAGCCGTACAAGCAGCCCGATAATCGGGCCCCTCAGTATGTTGTTAGTAGCGGGCTTGAGCGTTGAGGCTGGCGCTGGCTTGCTCCACGTCTGTGCGAGTCCAAACCCGATAGGAAAAGTCTTCATTCGATTCGCCGGTGGTCAGCCAGAGGATGGCGTCGATCGGGTCATCACCGTAATAGAAGCTTTTGACGTCCAGGAGTGAGTTGCCGTCCAGCTCCCTTTGAACACCGGCCGTTTGCCTGATTTTCGCCAGGCGTTGCAGCTCGATGTCGTTGATCGGATGCTCCGTGTCGAGACCTCTCAACACAAAGTTCCTGTTCTCAAGCGACTGGGAAAGCTGACTCAACTTGTCGGAGTCGAATGAAGGGGGCAAGTCGTTGACTACCAAGACTTCAAAACGAGGCAAGTCTTCGTAACTCATGTCCGAGTTTAGCTCTGCGTGCCCAAGCATGTCAGCGACCGCATGCTGATGGGAACTTTGAGTCATGTCTTGGTTGCGAGTCGAATCGCGGCCCAGGATCTGATTCAAATTGCGTTTGATGGACTGCTGCCAGCCGCCGTGGCTCCAAGCTTGTTCGCTGGCGTGTGCCCGGTCCGCGCTTTCGTCGGCACTGTCCCAATTGTCGATGCGCTGGTCCGACGTACGGACTCTCGAAGGCCGACTAGGAAGGGTGGGCGCCGGACTTGCATGGGCATCGACTTGATGGGATCTTCCAAGTAACTGCTGGGCCACGTGGCTGTGATTGCTGGAAGCCACCAAGGGGCCATTGGAGTGGCGACCGACGGTGCCGATTATGCCCGCCACGAGCACGACGAAAATGGCCGCAGCCACGCCCACGCCAACGGCAATTGTTTGCTTGGCTTTGGATCGACCCTTGCCCGCCTTACGAATCGAATGCTTCGATGGAGCACTGGCTGGAACGGGGCGCAGCGGGGTGCTGGACACGGGAAATTGCATGTCCTCAATCACAGAGTCCCGATCGAGGGCGCCTGCCAACGAGGGTTGTCCATTCAAGGAGGGCAAATCGGCAGGTTCCACTGCAAAGGGATCTTTGGCACTCATGAGGGCGCGCAGATCCGTAAGCATCTCACTTGCGGAAGCGAAGCGATAGCTCGAATCGGCCATGGCGCGGCGAACAATC
>JAJDES010000155.1 GCA_029259675.1 Planctomycetota bacterium | reverse complement strand
TAGGTAGGCGGATAAAAGGACCGTTCCGATTAAGAGTTCGAGACGCCTGGAGCCGACTAGCTCTTCGCAAACTAAAGGTCGCGAATTCGCGCGCCTGCCTTCGCCCTGGAGCATGTAGGAACGAAGCCCCAGCGGCGGCGGCCACAGGAGCACGGCGAGTTGGTTCAGTCCCCAGGCTCCGCAAGCGAGGAGTGAATTGGGTCGGAAACTTCCGGTGTAAAGCACCTCCCCCGCTCGATCCGAAACGGCAACGATTGGTTGCAACAGATCGTTGCCCCCGACCGAGATGGCAAATTCGGGCTGCATGTCACCCGGAAACACCCATTCACTAGGTTGGACTCGAACCAACTCCCCGGACTCAAACTTGTAGTTGCCGAGTGAACCGCGCACGAGCCAAGGCCCTAGGTTGGCCACACCGTAGGTAGAGGTAACCGGGTTGAGGCCGCGCGCGACCTCCAGCATGCGATCGCCACCCGGCAGTGGCGCGGGCTTCAGGACATTGCCAGGTTTCCAGGGCCGACAGACGAAGATGGAAGCGTCTTCGGGATCGATGATCAGAAGCGGAAGCACCTCTTCATTGGCGGGCTTTTCAAGAGCACCTCCGAACATCGGAAGCCGCATCAGATCCATCCCCGCGGGCACCTCACAAATGGTTTGGTTGGAGAAAGTCGCTCCGTTCGGCTTCTTCAAACGCATGCGATGCCTATCGGGCATGCCTCCTGGCCAGGGTACGAAGACGGGGTTCCCGACCAACCTCGGCCGACTGTGGCACACCACAAGTTCACCGCGTTCCTCGTCCAACCACAGATCGCAGGAACCGAGTTCGTTCAAGTTCGGCACGGCCGTGTAGAACAATTGACTCAGGAGCCGCAGTTTGGGCGCCACAAAAACGGCCCCCGACTTCTCCCGCGACGAACGCTTGCTCGCGCGGAAGATTTCTTTCCACTTAGCCGGAGCCGAAGCGCGCATGGAGAACTCATTCTTGTCCAGGGTCTCCACAACCTGGCCCCCCGTATCGAGCTTCTCCCAACTACCGTCGGAATTGCGATCGAGCAAGGCCAGCTCCCCGGCGCCCGTGACAGCGAGAATCGGATAGTCCCCCAAAACCGCTTCGCGCAATACCAACTGGAAGTTCGGCAGGAAGATGCCCATGGGAAGGGCCAAGACAAGCGCCAAAGGCGGTAGCCACTGGGCCATACTCTTGGATGACGGCCAGAGGTCGGAATCCGTCGGATGCGCAAAGGAATGGCCGGCAGAAACAATGCAGAGCGCGCCGATCGCGCAATGCGTAGCTGCTAAATAGGCCGCACGCCCCAGGGGACCGGCACCCTCCGGCCATGGTTCCAACAGGCCGAGTGCCAACAATCCGAACATGCCCAGGGCCCAGATGGTGAAGGCGCGGCTGCGCTCATGGATCAAGTAGCCGATGAAGGCGCCCCAGCCGAGGGAGGAAACGAGGTTGGTTCCGAGCGCCCCGCAGGCGAGCCAAACTTCGGGCAAGCTGAGCGCTGCAGATTCTGAACTGGAAAGGAAAGACATCAGAATCAGCGGGAGAGCCCAGGCCGCGAGTGCAAAGATCAAACCGGTAACGACCTTGGCGGAAAAGATCTGTCCGCGACTGACGCTGCGATGAATCAAGTACTCGCGCGTACCGCCCAAGCGCTCGGGCAAGCTGATCATGAGGCCGTGGAAGCCGCCGATGACAATGGCCGCGATCCAAGCCAATTTGGGCCAATCCGTCCGCAGGGCAGGAGAATCCTCTTCTCCACCCAACACGAATAGCACCAAGAAGAAGGTGGCGAAGGTGACGGAGACCGCAGTCATGCCGCGCGCCTCTTTCCAAACTAAAGCGCGCCAAGCGCGGGAATGGAAATTCTTCACTGCACTTCTCCCGACAGTGAGTCGCCGCTGAGTTGCAGCGGAACCCGGTCCTCATCGCTGCGCCGCTCGCCCCTGCGCGCAGTCAAGGCAATGAAGATGTCCTCCAAGCTTGCGGGGACGGGCACGGAGAGATCTCCGAGCTTCGCGCGCAAATCGGTTTCCCTTTCGGGGGTGAGGTCCATGCACAAGAGCTCGAGTCCATCGCGCTTTTTCTGCACGGCCAAAACGCCGGACAAGCTCTCCGCCTTGCTCGCCAGCAGCTCGTCCCCGCTGCCGCGCACATGGCGGCGCTGCACGCGCGTGCGCAAATCCTCCAGACTCGATTCCAGTCGCAAAACACCGTCGTGCAGGATCCCCACGCGATCGGCGATGCGTTCGACGTCCGCAAGATGATGGGAGGAAAAGAGCACGCTGCGGCCCTCTTCGCCCAATAGATCGATCATCGACTCCAGGAACTCGCGACGCATGACCGCGTCGAGGCCCAGGGCCGGGTCGTCCATCACGAGCACTTCGGGATTGCCCGCCATGGCGATCAAAAGTGAAAGCTGTGCACGTTGTCCCCTCGAGAGCTTGGCTACGCCCATGTCCTGGGGCAGCTCCAGACGCGCGCGCGTTTTTTCGGCCCAGGCGCTGTCAAAGACATCGCGCGTGCCCTTTTCGAAAGCGAGTACATCCCTCACCTTCATCCAGCGAATCATTTGATGACCCTCGCTGACGAAGCCGATTTTGCCGCGCAGTTCAGGGGTTAGTTCCGCGCCGCGCACCCCGAGGATGCGTGCCTCCCCCGCCATGGGTTCGAGGAAGCCCAAGAGGATGCGGATGGCCGTGGTCTTGCCCGTGCCGTTGCGTCCGCACAGGGCGTAAATCTCGCCCGGCTGAACTTGCAGGTTGAGCCCGCGCAGGATTTCCTTCGCGCCAAAGCGGCGTTCTAGGTTGCGAATGTCAATCACAGCTGACGTGTTCATGCTCGCCGATCTCCTTTGCTTTCACTCTCCTCGTTGGAGACGCGCTCGCGTTCGAGCTTCTCCAACTGCCGTTCCAATGCTGCACGCAGGGCTTCCGGCTCGAACTTCAAATGCACGGCCTCGGTCACGGCCTTCTCCACCAATTCCGTCAAGCGCCGATCGCGCTCGCGCTTGGAAAGGGCGCTCTTGCCCTCGCGCACAAAACAACCCGCCCCCTGCCGGCGCACAATCACTCCGTCCGACTCCAGACGCTGGTAGGTGCGGCTGACGGTGTTGGGATTGATGGCGAGTTCGCGCGCCAACTCGCGCACCGAAGGCAAGCGATCCCCCCCGACCAGCTCGCCGCGCGCGATGGCCGCTTTGACCTGGTAGACCAATTGGTCGGAGATCGATTCGAGGGCTTGGGTGTCGATGCGGAAGAGCATGTTGGAAGGTCCGGGGCTGCGCCGAACTGTTCGACTGTTCTAGTACGGCTAGTACAGTTTAAGCCAGATGAAATCTTGGCACGAGGCCTCGGCGGGGGCCCTGGATGGGTGGCAAGTGCCTTTATTGCAGGCACTTATGGCTCTTGCCGAAGCTGGAACTGCGCGTCCCCCCGCAGCCTCGCTAGCCTGGCTGTATGGAACGAACCGAATTTAGAGAGGCCCAAGCGGCGGCCTGGGATGCGGCCGCCGGCGCTTGGGAGAAGTGGTGGCCGACCTTCCACACAGCAGCTCAGGACCTCAATCAATTGCTGGTTGAGATGGCCGAGATCAAGCCCGGCTCGCGCGTGCTCGACATCGCCTGTGGCCTGGGTGAGCCCAGCTTGACCGCGGCCCGCTGCGCCGGAGATGGGGGCAGCGTAGTAGGGCTCGACCTTTCGACGGAAATGGTTCGCATTGCCACCGAGCGCGCGAAGTCTGAGCAAATTCACAACGTTCAATACCACGCAGCCGACGCCGAAGAGTTCGAGTTTGAAGCGGGCTCCTTCGATGCGGCCACATGTCGCTGGGCCTTGATGCTCATGCAAGAACCCGAGCGGACACTGGCTGCGGTCCACAGGGCCCTAAAGCCCGGCGGTATCTTGGCGGCCGCGGTGTGGGCCGAATCAAACGAAGCCCCCCTACTGGCCATGCCGCGCGACAACCTGGCCGCCATCCTCGGACAGGAATTGCCCCCGATCGAAGAACCGGGCGTCTTTCGATTCGGCTCCCAGGGCAGTTTGGAAGAAGTCCTGCAGGCTGCCGAGTTTGAAATCCTGCGCAGCCAAACCTTTGAGGTTGTCTTTAACTTTGATTCGCCCCCCCACTACCGCACTTACATCGAAGAACTATCCACCGGCATTCGCAAGGCGCTTTCCAAGCACACCCAAGCCGAGCGCGATCGCTACTGGTCCGCCCTCGAAGACAGCTGCTCCGCCCACACCCTCGCTTCGGGCAAGGTCGAACTAAAAAACAAAGTGCACTGCGTCGCCGCCAAACGAGTGTGAGACTTACTGGTCTTCGCCAACCATCACGAAGTTGGAACCGTTCGCTATCCAAAACCTCAGTCAGCGACCTTGGTTCCGTTTTCATAGAGCCCACTAAGGCTGTTATTGATGGAACCATCTGGGTGATGGAAGGTCCAGCTGCCTACGCGAAATTGCTCGCGTAAATTAGTCGCGTAGTAACCCACAGATTTGATTGAACCGTCGGGATACCAATTAGTCCATTTCCCGTTCTTGTATCCGTGACTGTACTCGCCCTTCGTCGCAATGGCATTTCCTTCAAAGTAGTACGCGCTCACCCCCTGCCGCTTGCCGTCAATCCAAAATTCCTCAGCACCAAGATCACCTGTTGGGTGCCAGGACTTGTGAACACCTTGACGGCGCCCATCAACCCAGCGGCCCTCTGCGTAAATCTGCTCTGAGTCGGGCCACTTCAGTCGCTTGATGTCTCCTCTCCACTCGACCTGAAATGGCCGACCATTGATCAATACAGATCCTCCGTGGGTGGAGGACACTAAACCACCTGGAGCTTTGGTCTCCTGTCGAAGCTCATCATGAGCAATGCTGACTAGTACCGACCCACCCTCCTCCTTTACAGGCAAGTCTTTGCCATTGACGAGTTCTACACCTAGTACGTCCCTAGGTTCACGTCCTCCCTTAACAAGGAGCAGGAGTCCACAGCTGGCAATTGCGACGCCCGTTAGGATTCGCGTGCTCAAATCAACTGGGTCCTTGCACAATCAATGGATCAACTGGGCGCCTCGGGCAACCAGGAATGGTCCAAATGATGTCTCGCTGCTTGAGCGTGAATGAACTCACTTGACTGTAGTCCCATGCATAGCCCCTTCGTAATTAACGACACGGCTGAATGTCATTTAACTTTCGAGGGCTGCTTAGACTTATCGTCGGGCTGGTCTTCGTCGCCTCCGATGTAGCCCAGGTCTTCGAGTTCGCTGCGTTCGTCGCCGCTGAGTTCCATGTCTTGGACTTCCAGGCGTGCGGCCTTGGAGTGGCTTAGGTAGTCGTCCAAAAGACTTAGTAACTCTGCAACTGATTCGGGCTGAATTTGGCTCAAATCCGTCTTTTCGAGCGGATCTTGACTGAGATCGAAGAGTTGAAGCACGCCGGTCTTGGAGTCGCGAATGAGCTTTTGATTGCCGCGCACCACGCCCTGCAAGCGCGCGCCGCGGGCGCCCTTGCGCAAGTCCACCTCGACTTCGAAGAAGCTGGGGCCCGGATCGAAATCATCTCCGCGCAGCAGTGGGGCCAATGAGGGAGCGGGCATGCCCACAGGTGGTTTCAAATCCAACAACTCGAGCAAAGTCGGCATTAGGGAGAGATTGGAGACGGCTTGATCGACGACCAATCCCGGTTGCACTCCGGGGCCGCGCAGGACTAGGGGCACGCGCACGACTTCGTCGTAAAGCGCGACCACGTGACCCCACCACCCGTGGTCCAAGAACTCTTCGCCATGATCCGCAGTGATGACCACGAGCGTGTTGTCGGCTACTCCCATTTCCTCCAACAACTCCATCAACTCGCCGATGCCTCGATCGGTTAAGCGAATCTCTTCGTCGTAGACGCTGGTCAGATAATCGAGCTCCTCATCATTCAGCTCGTCGATGTGCATGCGCAGGGTTTCGAAGGCCATGCCCGGCCGCACGCGACCCAAGCCCTGCTCGGGGGCCCAATCAAAATCCTTGTGGGGTAAGTAATCCGAATGGGGATCGAAGTAGTGGGCAAACAGAAAGAAGGGTTTTTCAACCCCGGCATTGGCGCGCAACCATTCGGCGGAGCGCTCCGTTACGCCGGGCGTTGAGATGTGGCGCGAACCCAAGGCTTCGTCTTCGGAGAAGTGACCGTAGCCCTGGTCGTAACCGTAGCGCTCTCCCACCAAGGTGTGGCTCACCACGCCCGCTGTGCGGTAGCCGGCCCCGCCCAAGACCTCTGCCAATGTTGTCGCCTCCTGGGGCAGCAGGCGCTGAAAGTTTTCGGCTCCGTGTGTCGACGGCGGCAGGCCCGTGATCAGGCTCGCGACCGAGGGCATGGTCCAGCTGGATGTCGAGCGGCAGGCTTCAAAGCGAACTCCCTCGCGCGCTATGGCGTCGAGTGCCGGAGATGTCTCGCGCGTGTGCCCGTAGCTCGAAAGATGGTCGGCTCGCAGGGTATCGACGACGATCAACACCAGATTGGGCGGAGAGCTCCTCCCAGGGTCGGAATTCGAGCAGGAGCCGGCCCAAAGGGGCAGGACAAGGGCCAGCAGCAGCCCGGTGGGCCGGAAACGTTCAGCGCTTTGGGTTCTCACGCCGAGTGGGATAGCACGTCAGCGGCTGCGTTGCACCAAACTCGCTGGAAGAGCGACGCGCCTGCCGTACTTGGCGCTGAGACTGTCCAAGCCTGCCATGGCCCGTCCCAGGCGCGCGTCGGCTTCCGGTTCTTGACCGGGCTCTTCTTCGAAAAGCGATTTTTGGGTCGGCGTGCGCACGTCCTCAAGATTGGCGATGGAGATGCCAAGCAGTCGCAGGGGCCCGGCCGGTACGCGCTCGAACAGATCGCGAGCGGTGGAGTAAATGCGGCCGCCCAAGTTCGTGGGGTACTCGAGCGTGCGGGTGCGCGTGATCGTCTTGAAGTTCCAATAGCGCGCCTTGACGGTAATGGTGCGCCCGCGCAAGCCGCGACTGCGCAAATCGTAGGAGACCTCTTCGCTGAACTCCCGCAGCGCCAGCTTCAGCTCCTCGCGCTCGGTGATGTCCTCGGGGAAGGTGCGCTCCATGCCGTGGGACTTTTCGACCCGGCGCGGGTTGACGCGGCGCGAATCCACACCGTGGGCCAAGTCGTAGATCCAAGCCCCGCTGGCGCCGAACTCGCGCAACACTTCGTCCCGCTCCCGCGCCGCCAACTGCCCCACCGTGCGCACGCCCAAGCTGTGCAGGCGCTTGGCGGTTCGCTCGCCGACGCCGAAAATCTTCTCGACCGGCAGGGGGTCGATCACCGAACGAATTTGTCCGGGCTCAATCACGCGGAAGCCGTCGGGCTTGTCCAGATCGGAAGCCAGCTTGGCCAAGAACTTGGAGGGCGCCACGCCGACCGATGCGATCAAACCGGTTTCGCGCAGGATGTCGCGCTTGATACTGCGGCCGATCTCGACCGAGTTTCCGAACAAGCGCTCGCAGCCTTGCACATCCATGAAGGCTTCGTCCAAGGAGAGCGGCTCGACCAGCGGCGTGTAGCGCCGGAAGATCTCCATGATGCGCTGACTCTCCGCTGTGTACTTGTCGAAGTTGGGCGCAAGCAATTTCAATTCCGGACACAACTCAAGCGCGCGCGCGCTGGGTTGCGCCGAATGCACGCCGAATTTCCGAGCTTCGTAGCTGGCGGCCGAGATCACACCGCGCGAGTCGGCCCGGCCGCCAACGGCCACGGGCAACCCGCGCAAGCGCGGCTCGTCGCGCATCTCCACCGCGGCGAAGAAGGCGTCCATATCGACGTGGATGATTCCGGGGGCGACGGACATGCGGAGCACAGGTTGCAGACCGGCAACTGGATCCGTCAACCGGTGGAGGCACGGCTTGTGGCCGATGGAGGCTGACGAGCCTCCAGCCGGGGTTGGCAAGCCTGAATTTGGCACTGGCCCGAGCGCTTGCTGCGAAGCGACCCCCAAGTTCGGCGCACGTGCATTCGCGCAAGCCGCCCGTGTATGAGGACTCGCCCCAATCGAAGACCCTTCGCTCTGAGCCATGCAAGCCCAAAGAAATTCAATGCCGCAAGCCCGCCACTGCATCGCCGGGCGCTAGGCTGTTCGCCCTAAATTGAATCCGGTCCCCTTAGAGCTTGGGTACGCAAATCGGGCTCAGCCCCCGCAGCTGATCGTCGTTCGCCATCGCCCGCAGAAGTCGTCATCTCCCGCAGAAGTCCATGCGCTTTCATCGCGTTCACATCGATTCCATCGCCTACGAACTCCCGCAGCGGGTAGTCAGCTCGGAGTCCATCGAAGCGCGTTTGCAGCCGATTTACGATCGTTGCAAACTGCGGGTCGGACGCCTGGAGTTGATGAGCGGAATTCAAACCAGGCGGCACTTTGAGCCCGGCACTAAGCCGAGCGCCATTGCAGCCCGGGCCGGCGCGCGCGCCCTCGAACAAAGCGGCCTTGAACGTGAACGCATCGGTTGTTTGATTCACGCTTCGGTTTGTCGCGACTTTCTCGAACCGGCAACGGCATCGGTGGTTCACCACCAACTTGAGTTGCCCGACGATTGCCTCGCATTCGACCTGTCCAACGCCTGCCTGGGCTTCGCCAATGCCATGGTTGTCGTGGCCGAGATGATCGAACGCGGATCGATTGAGGCGGGGCTCGTCGTGGCCGGCGAAGACGGGGGTCCCCTAGTCGAAGCCACGATTGAAGCCTTGCTCGCCAACCCGAAGAGCGGCAAGCGCGAACTGCGCGACGCCTTCGCCTCGCTGACGATCGGATCCGGTGCCGCGGCCATGGTGCTGACGCGCGCGGATCTCGCCCCCGGCGGTCGACCGCTCTTGGGAGGAGCGGCGCGGGCGGCGACGCAACATCACGTTCTTTGTCACGGTGCAGAAACGGGCAACTCCACGGGACCCTTGATGCAGACCGATTCGGAAGCGCTCATGCTGGCCGGCAATGAATTGGCGCGCGAAACCTGGCGGCACTTCGAAGGCGAACTCGGCTGGAATCGCTCCCACGTGGAGCGCATCATCACCCACCAAGTCGGGGTGGCTCACCGCAAGCTGACCCTCGAAACCCTGCAACTGGATTTGGACCTGGACTTCCCCACCGTGGAGAGCCTCGGGAACATGGGCTCGGTTTCCCTACCGATATCCCTGGCCAGGGCCCAGGAGTCGGGTTTTGTTCAGCCCGGTCACAGCCTGGCCCTGCTGGGTATCGGCAGCGGATTGCATTGTCTCATGTTGGGACTTGGCCCCGCCGCCACTCGCGCCTGAGGCCCGGGCCCGTCCGAATTCCACTCCGGGGTTGGGTTCCGGTAGTGAACCGGGGCAATGGGCCGGTCCCGCTCTGA
>JAJDES010000154.1 GCA_029259675.1 Planctomycetota bacterium | reverse complement strand
GGTCTCAGCCTTCAGCCGCGCCTGCAATGCGGACGGCATTCCCATTGTTTGGTTGCAGGACATTTCGGGCTTCGACATCGGCGTTGAAGCGGAGCGACTGGGCCTGCTCGGGTACGGCTCCAGCTTGATTTACACCAACAGCACCAACAGCGTGCCGATGTTCACCGTCTTGATGCGCAAGGCCTCGGGCGCCGGCTATTACGCCATGGCCGGCTTGCCCTACGAGCCCGTGCTGCAACTTTCCACGCCGGTGACGCGTTTGGCTGTCATGGAAGGCCGCACCTTGGCCATCGCGGCCTTCAACACCAAGCTCGACGACGATTTCGAGATCGCCTCACAGGATCCCGAAGAGCGCGCAAAGATTGAAGCGGCCATGGCGGCCACGGAAGAGCGCATCGAAGCGGACATGGATCCCTACAAGGCTGCCGCACAAATGGACACCGACGAAATCGTCCCGCTGTCGGAGTTGCAAGCTTGGATCGGAGCCTTGGCCGAGATGTCGTATCAAGCCACGGGACATCGGCGCGTCAAGAACCCCCGCATCTGGTCGTTGCACGATATTGCGGCCCTTTCCACCCCGCGCGGCTAAAGCGATGGATACTCAACCGGGCAATGAATTGGTGCTGTTGGTTGAACAAACCGACAACGGCTTCAGCTTGCGCTCGCCCGGCGTCGGCAGCTTCAGCTGCGCGCTGGATCGCGGCCGAGTCGTGCAACCGGGCGAATGTGCCGGCGTGCTGCGCACACTTGAGAGAAGCCATTCACTGATCGTTCCCGCCGGAGTTGCCGGCCGCATCAGCAGCGATCGCCCCGAAGCCGTGCAAGCCGCCGTCGAATACGGTGCAGAGCTTTACAGCATTGAACACTTGGACGGGGACGCCCTGGAGCAAGCCACCCAAGTCGTCGGCGCGGCACAGGAACTTGAGGCGGGACACCTTGCTTTGCGCGCCACCCATGCGGGCCGATTTTGGCACCGCCCAGCTCCCGGTGCGCCCGCCTTCATTGAGCCCGGTGACATCCTGGAAGAGGGCAGCCCGGTCGGGTTGGTGGAAGTCATGAAGACCTTCACCCGCGTGCACTACAAGGCGGGGAATGACTTGCCGGCCCGTGCGCGCCTGATTCGCATTGTGCCCGGCGACGGAGATGAAGTTTCGCAGGGCGCGATTTTGCTCGAACTGGAAGCGGCGACCTAGCCGAGACGAGCACCCATTGCGGGCCAAGTAATCTTGCAAGCCGGTCAACAGCTCTATTTGACCGCGGACATCACGCCCATTCCGTGCCGCTTGCGTGTGAAGCTTGAGGACTTTCGTGTCGAGGAGCTCGAAAGTGAACCCGACGCTGCACACCAATCAGCAAGCGCAGTCCGCAAGCGGGCGCACACTTGGGTATGGATTGAAAAGCGCGGCATATCCACGGATGAAGCCACTCGGCGGCTATCGCGCGCGCTGCGCATCCCCTCTGCCCGCATAGCCTTCGCCGGTCGCAAGGATGCCGCTGGGATCACAACGCAATGGCTCTCGATGCCGGGGCTTGATCCGCAAAAGCTCGAACAGCTGGAACTGTTGGATCTGCGCATCCTGCGTTGGAAACAGGAATCCCGCGCACTCCATCTGGGTCAGTCGGCAGGCAATCGCTTTCAAATCCTGCTGCGAGAGTTCCCCGAGCAACGCTTGGCGGACCTTGAGAAAATCCTGCAGCGCGTTCAGCAACGCGGACTGCCCAACGGCTTCGGGCCCCAACGCTTCGGCAACCGCGGCGATACGGCTCAAATCGGTCGTGCGATGCTGCGCGGCGAATTCCAAGCGGCTGCAGACTTGGTCGCCGGCAAGGCAAGTGAACTCGACCAGGGGCCTGTACTCGACGCTCGACGGGCCTACGACAACGGCGATTATCAGCGCGCAGCCACTCTCTTTCCGCGCGGCTATGCCACCAGCGCCAAGCTTTGCCATAGCCTTGCGAAGAACCCCACAGACCCTCGGGCTGCCTTCAATCAACTAGATCGGCGCGAGCGTCGTTTCTACATCTCCGCCTTTCAATCCTGGCACTTCAATTGCGTATTGGCGGAACGCCTTGAGCATTTCGATCAATTGCAAACGGGAGATTTGGTTTGGGACCACAGTCGCAACGAGCTTTGCGAAGAGCATTGGCCGTTCGACTATGCGACAAGTGCTCGAGCCGAACCCAGCCAAGCCTTCGCAGCACGATCCCCCAGCGGCCCCCTGCACGCTCCGCGCATGCGCCGGCCCTTGGGCACCGTTGCCGCTTTGGAACAGCGTTTGTTGGTTGAGTGCCTCGACTTGCCGGAGCCGGAGTCTCTCGACGCGCGCGCCTATCACGGCCTGGCCGGCACGCGCCGACCGCTGCGCATTCCCTGCCGGCAGTTGGTCTCGAAATGGCTCGGAAACGGGCGGGTCGAGCTGCGCTTTGATTTGCCCGCTGGAGCCTTTGCCACGACTCTGCTGGGCGAGATTGTGAAGCGCCCCCTCGATCAGGTTTCCGGTACGGCCGCCCAAAACGCTCCCCACGAGCAGCGGGACGGCTCATCCGCGGGCAGCTAGCCCCGAAAAAGCTGCGCACCTTCCCAACCGCAATTCATTCAGATGAACCTCTCGCCCCGCCGGCGTGGATGCAGAGGGCAATGGACCCTTGCCTTTGTGCCGAACTTGGCCGATGGACCTGAATGGACCGAACAGGGGCAGAAAGCTCGCGAATGAAGTCTCACCGAACCGCTTCGCTATCGTAGAGGCAGCCCCCTGGCGCTGATGTCCCCCCCGACTGGGCATTCTCAGTCGTCCGAATTCGA